>JAYVTL010000029.1:0-1739 GCA_043788845.1 Candidatus Uhrbacteria bacterium | reverse complement strand
GTAGGGGCAATTCATGAATTGCCCCTACCGTGTACCGAATTTGTTATCACAAACCAAAAAAATTGTTCGCCCTGCCACCCGCGCTCACTTTGTTTTTTTACGGTTCGTATCTTTCTTAAGCAGACGGTGGAGACGTCTGCTTTTTTATTGTATGAAAAAACCGGCGTTCGTGAGACGCCGGTTTGAGCGAAACTATTTTGTCCAAGACGGTCTTGGCAATGACTGTGCGCTCCTGGTGCGTGGGTCATTGTCTGCCGCGCGGATGATCTCGTCTTCCAGGCGCAGGACTTCGGGCGAAGGTTGGAATGGTTTGATCTCGGGTGGGAGTGGGCCGAAGCCGATGGGGCGTGGATCCGGCTGGGTGGTGGCGCAGGCGGGAAGGAGCAGGGAGAATATGATGAGGAGAATTGTTTTCATGAGCGACCTCTTGGTGGATGGGTGGGGTTTGGTGTTGCAGAAGGAGTGAAGGAATTTGACTCAAAGATCCAAATATCAAGGTTCCTCCAAGCCCCAAGTGTCCGAGTGCCGAGAGCCGAGCTACTCCCGGAAGAACGACGGCACGGCCCACCCCGAGTGGCAGCTGCTGGACCAGCCGTAGAAGAGCTGGATCTCGCGCCTGCCACGATCGAAGCTGAGGTGCGGCACGCCCGCCCACGGCTCCTCGCCGGGAACCTGCACCTCGTAGCCCGGGACCCAGACATGGGGCACCTTGTCGCCGTCCATGCTCTTGACCCAGTTGGGGTGGAGCGCGGCGGCGGCAAGAATTCCTGCGCTGGGCGAGGACTTCGAGTTACGGAAGTCCATCGGCTTCTTGTTGCGGTTGCAACCAAGGTCGATAATTTCCCAGCGCAAGCTTGCCCGTCCTGAGATCGTCGAAGGGTGCTCGATGCCCTTCAGGAGCCGGAGTCTGTCCGAGCCGGCCTTGTCGTAGCCGTCCCAGCGCCAGTTGGCATCCTGCTCGGCCTTCGCACGCATCCACAACTCGTGGAAGGTGCGCTCGAGACCGGTCACAACAGTTCCGTCTTCGTTTATCTTGTCTCCAAGATACGGCACCAACACAACCGCCACCAACTCTTTCTTCGGCTGCTTGGGAATCGCTGAGTTGGTGATCTTGTCGAAATCTTCATCAGAGAAACCCCAGTTGAATTCGTAATTCCAATTCATGATTGTCTGAATCTGTTCTTCTGGACTCGTCCACTTGAAAGACATGCGGTTCCTCCTTTCTCTTTTTTTCAAAGGTTCGATGGAAAATATGTATCTTGAAACAGCGCTTTTGTCAATGCGCCCATACCAAAAGAACGCGAGGTCATCGCGTTCTTTTTTTGCCTGACCTCCCTCTTTGCGAAAGAGGGAATGAGGGAGTTACACCAGTCCGTTCAAATACTTCCCTGTCATGGATTTTTTGTTCTTGCGGATTTCTTCCGGAGTACCTTCGGCGACGATTTCGCCGCCTTTGGCGCCGCCGTCGGGGCCCATGTCGAAGACATAGTCGGCGCATTTTACGATGTCGAGATTGTGTTCGATGACGAGAACAGTATTCCCCTTGTCGACGAGAGCTTGGAGCACCACGAGCAAACGTGAGATGTCGTCGAAGTGCAAACCGGTGGTTGGTTCATCCAAGATGTAGAGGGTTTTACCGGTTGCGCGACGTGCGAGTTCAGTTGCAAGTTTGACGCGTTGAGCTTCACCACCAGACAAGGTCGTGGCGGGTTGGCCGAGGCGGACATAGCCGAGACCGA
>JAYVTL010000028.1:0-5302 GCA_043788845.1 Candidatus Uhrbacteria bacterium | reverse complement strand
TATACATGCCTTCGAGTTGTTTCCAGATAAAACTGACCTTGGTGCCGAGCGGCATTTCTTTATCTTTCATGAAAGCCTGCACCATGAATGGAAAATTTTCCACGCCCCAAGCCCAACGACGCAGCTGTTTATACAAGGCGAGAATAGCCGGCCAATATTTGCCGGTCATGACGGTGTCCATGGAGACGGGGAGATACATCGGGATGACATGATAGTCGCCGTGATAGCGCATCAGTCCTTGCAAGAAGATGCGCGAGTCTTCGCTCACAATATCTTTTTGCCAAAAACCGACATCGATTAACATGCGCAAGCTCATGGAATGTGACGAAAAGGTCATCATGCCTTCGGGGCGCGAGAGTTCGGTCATGAGCCACATGGAGGTGCCAAACATGGCGACACGCACGGCGGCTGGGCTTTCCCACAAATTATTATTGTAGAGCGGGATGGGTTGATAGGAGCAATGGGTGGGATGGGTTTCTTTCAAGTAGAGATAGGTCAAGCAGGCAAAATATTGCTCGTGGATAATGGTGTCGACGTCGAACGACGAGACAATGGTTTGGTCTGGGTTGAGACCGAGTTCGAGAATGGTTGGCAAGACGCTTTTACCAGAGAAATTGAGATTGGAACCTTTGCCGGGGATTTCTTCGGGCAGGTCTTTGGGGTGAACGGTGGCGATGAATTTCAAAAAGACGGAGTCGAATTCGGGCCGCAGCAGGGCGATGTTTTTTTCAAAATTTTCGCGATCGCGTTCTTCACCGGCAATGACGACGATCATGCGGGTGGCAGGGTAGACACCGGCTTCTATCCGGCGCAGGGTGTCGCGGATGACACCGACATGTTCTTTGTAGGTAGGCAGAAAAACCACGTGGCGGATATCGTCGTAGCCGTTCATTTTTTTTGCTTCGGCCAACCAATCTTGTTTGATGTCATGCTTGAAACGCCACCACGAGGTCAGCAAGAACGGGATGAAATAGGTGACGCGGAATAGCCAATACAAATCGAACACGATCACGAAATAAATGACCCAGAGCGGACGAATGAAGGACAAGACGATCGAGGCGATAATGGTAAGCCAAACGAGCGCACCAGGGATGATCTCGAGAAAACGTTGAAAGAGGCGTTGGCGGGTCATGCGGTTTTGGGAAGAGTGATGTTGGGTTCGGTGTCGTATTCGGGCTTCACGTAGCTGGCGAGTGGAAAGTGGTGAGTGGCGAGTTGGGCCGAGAGCTGCACGAGGTCATGGGCTTCAGAGATGGGGATGCCGACCAGGGGTTTGTTGAGCAGGCGGGCGAGGAGGTTGGCGATGAGGACGCCGGTGCGGATGGCGGTGAATGAACCCGGACCAGAGACAACACAAATACCATCGGTGTTCATTAAGACGCGCTTTGGTACTCTTTTGTTGAGTTGCGCTAGGAGTTCATTGGAGCGAGCGGTATGTTCCCAAAGCTTGACCGTCGGGCCGAGGAGACCGAGACGGAAATTTTTAGGTGCGCTGGAATCAATAAACAACCACGACATACTAGAGCAATTTGTCTTTCATCTCGAGAGTATTGTAGGCGACGGTTTTGGGAGCTTCGAGCACACCTTTCAAGAAACGATCGGCCATGTCCATGCGATAGACGAATTCACGATAGGCTAAACAGGTGTAGTTGATTTCGATGCCTAAATCTTTTTCAACGCGAGTGATGAGCTTTTTGAGTGCGATGGTATCAACATCACCAACGATGAATAAATCCACAGGTTGATTGCGATTACCCATGAAAATACCGAGGAAAGCGATGTAGCGCACGTCGCCGAGCTCGCGGATTTGTTCGTCGAGTTTCCATTCGATGAGCACATGCGCTTTGGTGAGCAAAGCGCGGATTTCTGGCATCAGCGGAAATGTTTTATTGGCGATGTAATACTTGCGCTTGAGGCCGGGGCGCTTGGAAACTTGGCTGTCGTCTTTTTCGGCGCCTTCAATAATTAAACCGATGTCGATCAGGTTTTGGATTTCGCGGCGAACGGCATTGATTTGGGTATCGATCGAGCGCGTCAATTCGCGGATAAAAAAGACGTCGTCTGGATGATGCAGGAAAATGCTCATCAGTTTGACGCGGGTCCTTGAGCCAAATATGTGTTCAAGCATGGGAGATACTCCTATCCTGCCTCGCCAAAGCCCCCTTGACAAGGGGGATGCGGTTTTGCCTCCCAAGGTCTAGCATGGACGTACCTTGGCTGAATCCAGTATACTCCGCGCAGGCCGAGGCGAGCAAAATGGATACAAAATCAACACAATTCCGCATTGCGGAGATTGAAGTCAGCACCGGCGCCTCCAATGAGAAGATTGTTGGTTTCTTCCGGTATGAGCAATCGGGCAAAAAGAATGGCCCGACCATTATTATCGTGGCCGAGATTGCTTCGACACTGTATGTCTATGAACGCTTGTTAGACGCCATCAACGAGACAACCGAGCAGACACGGCACATGATTTCTGCGGTCGAGATGGATCCGTTGGTGCGTTTTGAAAAGTTGATTCAGAAGTTGAATGAAGCTGTGGCGGCGTTTACCGAGACGGAGGGTGCCAATATCAGCTGGAAACGGATTAATATTTTTGTGATGGAATTGTCAGAAGGACAAGTGTGTTTGTCGGGCAGCGGGCAGGTGATGAACATGTTTTTACAGAAGCAAGATGACAATAGCTTTCGTGCTTTTGATTTGTTTGGTTCGCTCGAACAGCCATTGGAAACCGATCCAGCCAAGCCTTTCGCCTCTTTGATTTGTGGTGATATGAAGGCGGGCGATGTGTTATTTGTTGGTTCAAACAACTTTGAACGTTTGCGCAACGAATTACGTTTGAAAGATAGATTGATGACTTTGCCAGCTATCACCGCTGGGCTCGAGATCAAGCAAGACTTGGAACGACGCGCTATTCCGGATGACTTTTTGGGGGCGATTGTGGCGTGTGTGGAAATTAAAGCGCCGGTGCCAATGAAGCCGGAGCCGATTGTTGAACCGCGAGAAGCCAGCACGGCTTCGATTCAGCGTTTGCGTGATTCAGAGAAAGAAGCCGACACTCGCCTGTCCCCCGTCATGACGCCTTCTCGAGAAATTGAGAAGACACGACAGATGGTGCAAGAGACAGCGAATACCTTGAAAGAGAAGGTGTTGGGTTTGTTTGGGCGACGCAGTACCAACCAGAGCGGGAGTGCAGCCGGGATGGCATCGGCGATTAAGGATCCGGTGGCATTGGCGGGTTTGCGTGGAATGAACGCAGGCTATGGCACGATTTTTACCAAGAAACGCAAAACGATGGCAGCTGGAGCGGTCGGCGTGTTTGTGCTCGCAATTATTGGGTTTGCGTATTGGCGGCATGCAAAGACGGTGAGTGCCGAGATCGCGAGTTGGAACCAGAGTTTTGATAGCGTCGTCGATTTGCGCAATCGTGCGGAGTCGGATTTAGTCTATGGCAATGAACTCAAGGCGCGGGCGGAGTTGGATCAGGCGGCAAAAACGTTATCAGCTCTAAAGACCGAGACAACGGAGCGAAAGACCAAGGCCTCAAAAACAGCAAGTGAGATTACTGATTTGCGAGAACGGTTAAAGCGCGTGGTGAAAACTGATGACGTCAACGAGCTGACGGCTTTGCCGGCCACGGCGGAGGATGGGAGTTTGTCGGCGCCGGTATTGTCGAAAGATACGGCGTATGTGGTGGATAATTCGGCGAAGCAAATCTTGAAGATTAACTTGACGACGCGCAGTGCGAAACAAATTCCACTGCCGCCGGGTGCTGGGAAAATTATTGCTGGCACCGAAGGTTCGCAGACGATTATTTTCGCGACGGCGGACAGTAAATTGTATGGTTTAAATAAAGCGACCGACTTGGTGAAGCCGATGGCAATTGCAGGCGTCAAGAGTTCGAGCACGCAAGATGTGGCGCTATATGCGTCCAAGCTGTATCGGCTGGATACCGGGTCAAACCAGATTTGGCGCTCGACCAATGCGGGTGGGGCCTTTGGTGCGGAGTCGGCATATATTAAGGCGAGTGACTCCCCGCTTACCGATGGCGTGGCCATGGCGATTGATTCGAGTGTGTATGTGCTCAAAACAAATGGGCAGGTGGTGCAATTTTTGTCGGGTGGGCAGGAAGGTTTTTCGCTGGCGAATATCGATCCGCCGGTGCGGGCGGCTTCGGGGATTTGGACCGATGTTGATGTGCCGATCTTGGTGGTCACGGACCCAGCAGACAAGCGCGTGCTGATCTATGACAAGAGCGGACAACTTAAATCACAGATTGTTTCTGACAAGCTCTCGAGTCCACGTGATGTATCAGCTGACTATGGAAATAAGCGCTTACTCGTAGTTGATGGCAATCGATTAGTATTAGTGCCGATGCCGTAACAAAATATGAAGAAACAGGAAGTTCTTTTTCATGATCGTGCGCTCTCTTCAGTCTATATCGCTGTTGGGTTGTGTTGCTTTGCGTTTGGATTGTTTGTCATGTTTCTGGCAACTGGCTATGCGCGCAATGATGCATGGCTTTTTGCCTCGACGTCCTTCCTCTTAGGAATAGGATTCTTTGTGTATTCGAGATTCACACTTACCATCACTTCTTCATCATTGTCTATTCGTCAGGGATTTCATATGACCGAATATACATTTACGCAAATTGAAGAAGTGCTGTGTATTCCTACACCAATTTTTTCTGGAGGTGGTCGCCATAGTTTGGGTGGTGCTGTTTCCATCAGCTTGCCCCGGACAACATCAAACGTGGCAACCAAGGCCGCTTGGGAATCCATTGCTCCATCGCCGTGGTACAAGGCTAAGCAATCCGTTTTGATTTTGAATCGCGGATCTCGAAGCAATTACATTCTCCCCCACCAAAAAGCGGAAGAGATTGTTCAGATGATTCGCACGAGACTGCAAACATAGAGCCGATCAAAAATCCCGACATCGTGTCGGGATTTTTATTTGGATTATTTTTTCTTGAGAGGTTTACCCGCCCAGCGCCATTCTGGTTTTTCGCCGGTTTTCCAGGCGATAATGAGCAAGATGGCGACGAGGATAAAAGTGTCGAAGATGAACCAAGAGATATTTTGTATGGGCGGTGTTTCGACAAAAATGCCGAGCCGGGTTGCATCGCTGACCATGAGGATGACAAAGGCGAGAATGACGAGCCAACCTTCCCAGGTGCTTGGCGTCCAACCCCAGCCATATGTTTTGTTGACGAACCAAAGGCGTTTCATATCTCTTCAAGATAGTCCCCTTCTCGCACAAAAACAACCCCGATGGACGGGGTTGTTTTTGTGCTGCGAGAACGTTC
>JAYVTL010000027.1:0-5734 GCA_043788845.1 Candidatus Uhrbacteria bacterium | reverse complement strand
TGGCAAACAAGGTATCATCCTTGCCCATCTTGACGCCGGTGCCTGGGCGGATTTTGGAGCCGCGTTGGCGGACGATGATATTGCCGATGCGGGCGGTTTCGCCAGCATACAACTTCACACCCAAACGTTGACCATGTGAATCACGGCCATAACTGGTAGAACCACCTGCTTTTTTGTGTGCCATAGGGTTGATAGGTCCCGGAGTCGCGAGCAGTTGCTCGGTGTGGGAATAGTGGCGATATTACGCGGTTTTATTCGCCTTGTCAAGCGCCTGGAACGCGGGTATCTTACCTAGCAGTTATGGCCAAAACCAAGCAGGAATTAACCAGCCAAATCGAAGCCGTCCTCGACACCCTGCGCGGCGGTCTTGCCATGCACGCCGGAAACGTCGAATTGGTTGATGTTGAGCCAGAATCCGGCAAAGTTTCGGTGCGTTTGCTTGGTACCTGCGTGGGCTGTCCCATGTCCGACATGACCCTCAAAATGGGCATCGAAGAAACCTTGCGCGAAATGGTCCCCGAAGTCACCGAGGTCATAAATGTCGCCTAAGCCCCGCCCATGAAGTTGGACGCCTGGCGATTCTCTGCAAAGCTTGCCTGGCAAGACCAGTTTGTGCGTTGGGCGAGCGTAGTCCCAGCCGCTATCCTTCTCCTCTGGTCCGCCTACTTTCTTTGGCGCCTCATCCCCGAGGGTCTGCGCTCGGGAGTGCTGGTCATGCATTATAATATTTACCTCGGCATTGACGATGTTCGACCGTGGCCATGGATTTTCCTGCTGCCGGGCAGTATGATTGCGGTATTCGTCACCAATGCAATTTTGGCTGGCGGTATCTATCGTCAACATGTCTTGGCCGCACGGACGCTGGTTGCGGTCAGTGGCGTGCTGGTCGGCTTATGGCTGGTGAGTTCATTTTTCTTGATCCACGTTAATTTGTAGTATGAACTTGTATTTGTTTTCCTTGCTGCGCGTTTTGACCATCAGCTTTACCTGTTTCATTTTGGCCATGCTGCTTGCGCCAGTGGTGATTAACCTCTTGCGCAAATACAAACTCGGTAAATCTATCCGCGACGCTGCCTCGGCACCAATTTTTGCGCAGCTGCATGCAGCCAAAGCGGGGACACCCAGCATGGGCGGCATTGTCATCTGGTTCACGGTGGTGGTGGTCATGCTTTCACTCTGGCTAAGCTGCCGTGTTTTTGGCGGCGATGTTTGTAGCTGGAATTTCCTCACGCGTGCACAAACATTATTGCCACTCGGTGCCTTGCTCGCCGCAGCTTTCGTCGGTTTGCTGGATGATTATCTAAATGTCCGTCGCATTGGTCCCAAGGGTGGAGGTTTACGCATGCGTCATCGAATCATTTCATATTCGGTCATCGCGCTTGGTGGTGCGTGGTGGTTCTACTCAAAACTCGACTGGGATATTTTGCATATTCCTTTCGTCGGCAATATCCCGCTGGGCATATGGGCTATTCCCATCTTCGCCTTGATCATCGTCGCCACCTCTTTCTCGGTCAATGAAACCGATGGCCTCGATGGGCTGGCTGGTGGTCCGCTCATGTCCTCCTTTGCGGCCTATGCGGTGATCGCTCTCACCCAAGGTCGCGTTGAACTCTCGATTTTTTGCAGTGCCATTGTTGGCGCCTTGATGGCGTTTCTTTGGTTCAATGTCACCCCAGCGTCTTTTTTCATGGGAGACACTGGTGCGATGTCGCTCGGGACGGTGCTCGGCATTATCGCCATCTTCACCAATCAACCACTCTTGCTCATCATCATCGGTTTCCCCTTTGTGATCGAATGTTTGTCCGTCATCATTCAAGTCAGCTCAAAAAAACTGCGTGGCAAAAAAGTCTTCTTGAGTGCACCGATCCATCATCACTTCGAAGCTATCGGTTGGAAAGAATCGCAGATTGTTTTTCGGACCTGGATCGTTTCACTCTTTTCAGCCGCGGTCGGGGTTGTTCTCGCCTTGATTGATACCTTTGCTTAATATGCGCGGACTGCGCCTCCCGATCGACCGTACCTTTCTCCTTCTACTGATCGCAGTCTGCGGCTTTGGCATTATCATGTTGCTGTCAGCCAGTGGCCCGCTCGGCTATCAAAAATTTGGCGACAGTTTATTTTTCTTCAAACATCAAATCGCCTACGGCCTCCTCCCAGGCTTCACTCTATTTGGTCTGCTCGCCGTCACCGATTATCGCAAGTTGCGTCCGTTCGCCATGTTTTTCCTCGTCATCAGTATTGCCTTGTTGATCATGGTCTATATTCCTGGTCTGGGTTTGCGCTTTGGTGGTGCTGGCCGCTGGGTCAAGCTCGGTCCGATTGCCTTTCAACCGTCTGAATTCGTTAAAGTCACTTTTTTGATTTATGTCGCCGCTTGGTTAGCTGCACGCCACGAACACAAAGCAAAAACCTTGCAAGAAGGACTGCTGCCTTTTCTGAGTGCCCTTGGCGTGGTCATGATCTTGCTCATTAAACAACCAAATACCGGTTCCATGTCGGTTATCACTGGCGCCTCGCTCATTGCGTATTTCATTGCGGGTGCGCCGGTTGGTTGGTTCGCGGGTCTTGGTGTTGGCACCGTGGCGCTCATTGGTTTGCTCATCAAAATCACGCCGTACCGCACCCAACGTTTCATGACTTTTTTGCATCCAGAACTTGATCCGCAAGGCGTCGGTTATCAAATTAACCAAGCTTTGCTGGCCGTCGGCTCCGGCGGACCATTTGGCATGGGCTACGGACATTCTCGCCAAAAATATTTGTATTTGCCCGAAGTCGCAGGGGACTCCGTCTTCGCCGTCGTCGCCGAAGAAATGGGATTTTTTCTCACCACGGCTTTTTTGTTCATACTTGGTGCGTTAATTTATCGCATGTTCATTATCGCAAAAAACGCACCCGATGAATTTGGTCGTTTCCTAGGTGTCGGTATTGCTTCGTGGTTTGCCATTCAAGCCGTCTTCAACGTTGCATCGATGATCGGCCTCATGCCCATCACGGGCGTCACCTTGCCTTTCGTTAGTTATGGAAGCTCGGCCATGGTGTCGTTATTCATCGGTGCTGGCATTCTCGCCTCAATCTCTCGCCAAAGCGGACGACGACTATGACTATTATTTGCGCTGGAGGAGGAACACTCGGGCCCGTCACGCCCTTGCTTGCGGTTGCTAGAAAATTGCGCGAACATTTCCCCGAAGCCCGCCTCGTTTGGGTCGGCACGCCACATGGCCCCGAAGCCGATGTCGTGCGTCGCGACGAAATCGAATTTCGTTCCATCCCGGTTGCTAAATTTCCGCGCTACCTTGGTCTCGAGCTATTGAAATTTCCCTGGCGTTATCTGGTGGCTCGTCGTGCCGCTGGGAAATTATTGGCCGAATTAAAACCGCAACTCGTTTTGTCCGTTGGTGGGTATATGGGCGTGCCACTCATCAAGGTCGCCAACTCCGACGGCATCCCGTGCGCCATCCACCAACTCGACGCTGAACCCGGCTTGGCCAATCGTGTCATCGCCAAACTCTGCACCTCGGTTACCACGACATTTTTTTATTCACGCCCACCTTTTCACGGAGTCACCAGCGACCAAATCTCCACGCCATGCCGCTTCCATCTTGCCGAGTCTCCTTCTCGCGAAGAGGCGCATGCCTATTTTGATCTGGATGCTTCACGGCAGACGATTTTCGTTACCGGTGGGGGAACGGGCGCCATTGGTTTGAATCGGGTCATGGCCCAACTGGCACCACGCCTGGCAAAGGACATAAATATCATCCATCTCACCGGCCGCGGCAAAGCCGAAGGTTGCGCCACCACCGACAATTGCCTCCAAGCCGAATTTTTTTCAGAAGAAGAAATGCGCCACGCCTATGCTGCCGCCGATCTGGTCGTGGCCCGCGCCGGCCTGGGTAATATCTCGGAACTAGCGGCCTTGTCCAAGTGCGCCATCCTCATCCCCATGCCCCACAGTCACCAGTTGCAAAATGTGGCCGCCCTGGGCGAAGCTGTCATCGGTTTCCCCCAAAACCAGTTAGATGCGCCAAAAAAGCTCGAACAACTCATCCGCGACCTGCTAGCTGACCCCGCCCGACGCCAGACTTTAGGCCAAAAACTCCACACCCAAATCCCCACCGACGACGGTTCTGCCCTCGCCCAACGCTGGTCAGCTTTATTGGATAGCTGAAATACGTGACAAAAAGCCTGTTCTATGGCATACTCCGGCCATGAACGCAGAAAACAACACGACCCCGACCTTTTATGGATTGGGGATTGCGCCTAAGTTGCTGGATGTCATCCACCGCGCAAAGTACACCCACCCTACACCCATCCAAGAAAAGTCCATCCCAATTGCCGTCGAAGGCAAGGATGTGATCGGTATCGCGCAGACCGGAACCGGCAAAACGCTGGCTTTTGGCATCCCAATGATTCAACGCCTCGCCCAAACCAAGGGTCGCGGTTTGATCATCTTGCCAACACGCGAACTCGCGATTCAAGTTCAAGAAAGCATGGACATGCTCGGCCACGGTATCGGCCTGCGTACCGCTTTGCTGATCGGCGGCGCCTCTATGGGCATGCAGCTCCAAAACTTGCGCAAAAAGCCGCATATTTTGATCGTGACTCCCGGCCGCTTGATCGACCATATCGAACAACGCAGCGTCAATTTGTCTGATGTCCACGTCTTGGTGCTCGATGAAGCTGACCGCATGCTCGACATGGGTTTTGCTCCACAGATCAATCGCATTTTGAAACTCGTGCCAAAAGAACGCCAAACCATGTTGTTCTCGGCCACCATGCCGCCCGAAATCGTGAAGATCGCAACTAGCTACATGCAATTGCCGATCCGCGTCGAAATCGCTCGCGCCGGTACTGCCTCTGCCAACATTGAACAAGAACTGGTTGTCTTGCGTCGCGAAGATAAAATCCGCATGCTCGACAAATTATTGGCCGACAACCGCGGTCCAATCTTGGTTTTTTCTCGCACCAAACATGGCGCGACCAAGATCTCGCGTGCCGTCAATCAAATGGGTCATCGCTCCGCAGAAATTCACTCCAACCGTTCGCTCTCACAACGTCGCGAAGCGCTCGATGGTTTCAAAGCTGGAAAATACAAAGTCCTGGTCGCCACCGACATCGCCGCGCGCGGTATCGATGTGAAGGGGATTGAGCTCGTCATCAACTTCGACCTTCCCGACAATTCTGAAGACTACGTACACCGCATCGGTCGCACGGGTCGCGCCGGCCACTTGGGTCGTGCGATCTCATTCGCGACACCCGATCAATCACGCGATGTGCGCGATATTGAACGCTTGATGCGCATCACCTTAAAGCGCGCCTCTGTATCGGACTTGCCTCCAGCCCGCGCTCCACAGCCCGGCGATGATCGTCCAGAACCAGTCGGTCGCTCATACGGTTCGGCTCGTCCACGTTCCGGTGGCTCGGGCGGCTACGGCGGCAAAAGCTATGGCGCCAAGAGTTACGGCACAAAAAACAACGGTAGCACTAGCTACGGCAAACCACGCGCCTATGGCGACGCCCCTCGTCCAGCCTCGGGGACAAGCTATGGCGGCGACGCTCGTCGTCCCAGTGCCGGTGGCGGCTATGGCAAACCAGCCGGCGGCAAACGCCCTTACCCACGCCGCGGCTCCAGCGCCTCGGCTGCTCGTCCAAAATCGAGCTGGTAAAAAATCCTGAAACAAAAAACCCTCCGCTGTGGAGGGTTTTTGTTTGGTGACGCGGGTGGGGATCGAACCCA
>JAYVTL010000026.1:0-11547 GCA_043788845.1 Candidatus Uhrbacteria bacterium | reverse complement strand
GTCATGTCGGCGCCTTTGACATCGCTGTCTTGAGCGGCCGCCAAGGTCTTACCGCTGGTGTCATCAATCACCTGCGCATAAATATGCGCGAGTGAACGACGAACCGTCAACCGCGGACGAGCCGTGGTCCCCGAGACCTTTGCACGAACACGCTTGACGCGACGTTCTTGCAAAATTGTTTTTTTGGTTGCTTTATTCATAGATTTCGGAGATTAGGCGCCCTTGGTCGCAGCCTTACCAGCCTTGCGACGAATGACTTCAGTCGTGTACTTGATACCCTTACCCTTATACGGTTCTGGTGGCTTGACCCGACGAATACGCGCCGCAATTTCACCCACCAACTGTTTGTCGATGCCCGAAATAGTGACGATTTGTTTTTCAACCTTCGCCTCAATACCGGCTGGCAATGCGAACTCAACAGGATGCGAAAAACCAACTTCAAGCTTCAACGCGTTTGCACTCAACGCCGAAACTTTAAAACCAACGCCGACAAATTCAAGTTGTTTTTCGTAAGCCTTTTGCACACCTTGCACCGCATTTTGGATCAACTGGCGCATCAACCCCCACAAAGCACGTTCACCTTTATTGTCCTCATTCACAATGGATACCACGATCGTCTTTGGCTCACCTTCAACCGCAGCCGAAACCGCCGGGTGCAAAACAACCGTCAAAGTTCCTTTCGGACCTTTAACCGTCACGATTTTATCCGTGATGGTGGCGTCTACGCCGCTGGGGAGGAGGATTGGTTTTTTTCCGATACGTGACATATTAGTAGACTTCGCAGATTACTTCTCCACCAAGCTTGCGGCGGCGAGCATCTTTATTCGTCATGACACCAGCGCTCGTTGAAATAATAGCGATACCGATATCACTCAACACACGTGGCAATTCAGTCGCACCGCGATAGACACGGCGACCCGGAGTCGACACACGCTTGATGGCGCGAATCTGTGGCTCCTTACCATTGTAGCGCATTTCGATAGCGAGAAAATTCTTCACGCCGTCTTTACGTTCACTAACTTTACCCACATAACCTTCTCGCTCGAGAATCTTTGCGAGAGTATATTTCATGCGCGAACCCGGCATCTCGATTTTCGAGAGGTTGGCATGTTGTGCGTTCCGGATACGGGTCAGGAAATCGCTGATTGGATCGTTATACATATTTGGTTTACCAGCTGGACTTGGTCACGCCGGGCAATTCACCGCGGTTGGCGAGTTCACGAAAGCAGATGCGGCAGAGGGCGAAATCACGAAGGAATCCGTGACGGCGACCGCAGCGCCAGCAGCGATTGACTTTGCGCGTGCTGTACTTCGGCTTGCGGACTGATTTTGCAATTTGAGAATGGGTTGCCATAGAAGCTAGTCTTTAAAGGGGAAGCCGAGCGCTTTCATCAACATGAGTCCGTTTTTCTTATTCCCAGCTGTCGTCGTCACCGTCACCTGGATGCCGTGCACCCGTTCAACTTCTTCGGGACGAATCTCTGGAAATGGCAGGAACTCTTTAAATCCGACCGAGATATTCCCCGTCGCATCCATATGCTTGGAAGAAATACCACGAAAGTCGCGCACCCGAGGAAAGGTGACATTCACCAACTTGTCGAGAAAGTGCCACATGCGCGGACCACGCAGCGTGACGCGCAAGCCCACCACCATACCCTGACGGATTTTAAAATTCGAGATCGATTGTTTCGCTTTTGTCTTCACTGGCTTTTGGCCAGTGATGCGTGTCACCACGCTATCCGCAATATCGATAAACTTCGCGTCCTTCAACCCATGAGACAAACCCACGGACACCGACACCGAAACAACCTTCGGCAAAGCCATCGGGTTGGTGATGCCGAGACTCTTGGTGAGTTCCGGACGAATCTCAGAATTGTATTTTTCTTTAAGTGTCATAGTATTATTTCTTCTCCTCCGTGCGTGCCACGTTTGAAGCATGGATTGGCATCGAAAAGTCGATGGTCGATCCCTTGGCTTCTTTGCCACGGCCTTTCATGTGGCGCTTAGCCGCATTCACGCCTTCGACAACGACGCGATTCAATTTTGGAAAAACTTGGAGCACCTTGCCCGTCTTCCCTTTGTCTTTGCCAGCGAGGACCTTCACCATGTCGCCGGATTTGATATGAAGTGTAGACATAGGTTTAGACAACTTCTGGTGCCAAGGAAATAATTTTGGCAAAACCACGCGAACGAAGTTCACGCGCAACCGGTCCAAAAATACGCGTGCCCTTTGGCTCCTTCGTCTTCTTGTCCACGATCACGGCGGCATTATCATCGAAACGCACATAGGTGCCATCTGGACGGCGCGTTTCCTTGTGCACACGCACCAGGACAGCATGCACCACATCAGATTTCTTCACGGCACCACGAGGATCCGCTTCTTTGACCACACAGGTCACGATGTCGGCTAAACCGCCATAGTGTTTTTTGTACCCACCGAGCACGCGAATACACTGGAGTTTTTTGGCTCCGGAGTTATCAGCGACGGCGAGCATTGAGCGATGTTGAATCATATCTGTAGGGTTTAGGAAGCAGCTTGCTTTACGGTTGAAACGTAGCGAAAGCGCTTGTCCTTCGACAACGGACGAGTTTCCTCAATCTCGATCACGTCACCGATTTTGGCAGCACCCGTTTCATCATGCACCTTGAGCTTGGTCGACACCGTATAGAACTTTCCATACTTTGGGTGCGACACACGGCGATCAATGCGAATGACGACGGTTTTGGCCATCTTTGCGGACACCACTTCGCCTTGCAGGCGGCGGCGGGTCGATGTTGGTTGAGTCGTGGTCATAGATTTAGGATTGGGAGTCGATAGCTTGCAAGATGCGAGCGAGCTCACGGCGCTTGTCGCGGAGCTGGCGGACCGTACGCAGGCTGCGCAAGTTGGCTTTGAAACGCAGGTCGCGGATTTCTCCACGATGCGCATCGGCCAAGTGCTTCAGCTCTTCGGCGGTCTTTTGTTTGAGTTCTTTAGCGTCCATATGATTTGGAAACGTACTTAACGGTGCATGGGAGTTTGTAACCGGCGAGTTCAAGAGCTTCCTTCGCCTGGGCTTCGGGCAGACCATCCATCTCAAAGATGAGAGTTCCGATCTTCACTGGGGCGACGTAATGATCAACCGCACCTTTACCTGATCCCATCGGCACTTCATTCCCCTTCTTGGTAATTGGCTTATCTGGGAAAATACGGATCCAGATTTTGCCACCGCGTTTGGTATACCGAGTCAGCACACGACGACACGCTTCAATTTGGCGAGAAGTGATCCAGGCTGGAGCCGTGGCCTTCAGACCAAATGATCCAAAAGCCAACTCGATTTTGTCGGTCGCCTTGCGGATATTGCGCGCGCGGCCTTTATGCCACTTGCGATGTTTAACTTTTTTTGGAATCAACATAGAAGTTTAGACAGCTGCCGGTGCTTGAGGAGCACGCGGAGCATCATCACGGCGTGGTGCGCTCGCGCCCATCGGACGACGATCGAAACGGCCGGCCGGAGCACCACCTGTACGGCGGTCACGCGACGGAGTTGTTGGTTGGTACTGCGACATGCGATCTTGTTCAAACACATCCCCACGATAAATCCAAACTTTCACGCCGATGGTACCAGCCAAAGTTTTAGCGAAATCTTGGTAGTAGTCGATGTCGGCACGCAAATTGGTAAGTGGAATTTTGCCCCAACCCAACCATTCGCGACGAGCAATTTCGGCACCATTCAAGCGACCACTCACGGCGATTTTCACACCAAGCGCGCCCGCCTTTTTGCTCCGTTCAATGGCCATCTTCAGCACGCGACGAAATGGCATGCGGCGCTCAATATCAGAAATGACTTGTTGCACCACAATCGCCGATTCCAACGATGGCTTGGCCACCTCGGTCACATTCAATTGAAATTGGATTTTTTTACCTGGGAAAAATTCCTTCAAAAATTTCTTTTTGAGGTCTTCAATACCCGTCCCTCCACGACCGATCACCAAACCTGGCTTCGCCGTCGAAATCGTCGCGCTCAATGTTCCGCGAGAACGGTCAATGCGCACTTCGCTGACCGCAGCATCTTTCAATGCCTTCTTAAAGAAGTCGCGAATGCCCAAGTCAGAACGAAGCTGGGCGCGATACGCCGCACCACGAGCAAACCAACGAGATGGCCACGTGGTCGTGGTCCCAAGACGGAATGATTTTGGATGTACTTTGTGTCCCATAGGAGTTTATTCAGCCTTGGCCGACGCCTTCGTGGCGCGGGCAGAACGAGCGACATACACCTTCTTCGCTTTCTTTGGTGCAGGCTTCTCATCCGACAAGATAATATTGATATGCGTTGTGCGCTTACGAATCGGCGCCGCACGGCCCATGGCGCGTGGACGAAAACGTTTCAAGGTTGCACCACCGTCCGCGGTGATGGCCTTGATGAACAACGATTCACGGTCGAGCTTGTTATTATGCTCGGCGTTCGCCATTGCACTTTGCAATAACTTCAACACCGGACGCGTGGCGTCCTTTTGGACAAATTTCAAACGCGTTTCGGCATCGGTGGCTTTCATGCCACGCACGAGGTCGACAATCAGGCGCACCTTGCGGGGCGACATGTGGAGATGGCGGAGGGTTGCTTTGACGTCCATATAATTATTTCTTCTTGGCCGGAGCAGCAGCCGGTTTCGCGGCTGGAGCTGCGGATTCAAGTGACTTTTGCATCTTGCCACCATGACGACCAAACTTACGCGTTGGTGAAAATTCACCAAGCTTGTGGCCGACCATGTTCTCAACCACCACCACAGGGATGTGTTGGCGACCGTTATGCACACCAAACGTCAAGCCAACCATGGCTGGCGTAATGGTGGATGAGCGCGCCCAGGTTTTGATCGGGTTTTTTTCCCCCGGCTTAGCCTTGGCGACCTTTTCCATGAGTTTAGCGTCCGTGAACGGACCCTTTTTGAGGCTTCGAGACATAAGTATTATTTGTTCTTCTTGGCATTACGGCGCTCCACAATGAAGCGTTCCGATGGGCGATTTTTGCGGCGTGTCTTTACACCCAATGCATGCTTACCCCATTTCGTCTTCGGATACTTCATACCGATTGGGTGCTTACCTTCACCACCACCATGTGGGTGGTCAACCGGGTTCATGGCCTTACCGCGAACCGTTGGTTTGATCCCACGATGGCGCATGCGACCAGCTTTACCGTAACGCACCAAGTGATAGTCTGGATTCGACACGGTACCGATGGTGGCCATGCAATCTTTCGACACATTGCGCATTTCACCGGATGGAAGTTTGAGTGTGGCGTAACGACCTTCGAGTGCCAAGAATTGAATGGCGTTCCCAGCACCGCGACCAAGTTGGCCACCCTTGCTTGGTTGCAATTCAACACAATGCACCGTCATACCAACCGGGATCTTCTCGAGCGGAAGACGATTTCCCACTTGGATATCCGCACTCGTAAGCGAGGACATAATGGTTTCACCGACCTTCATCCCATCTGGGGTGATGATATAACGCTTCTCACCATCCTTGTAGATGACAAGCGAAATACGTGCACCACGGTTTGGATCGTACTCAATTGAGTCGACGCGACCTGGAATGTCGTATTTTTCACGACGAAAATCAACCTGACGGATGAATTGCTTATTACCCCCACCCTTGTGGCGAACCGTAATTTTACCATTCGTGCGTCCGGCAAATTCCTTGCGGATCATGATCAAAGACTTTTCAGGTTCCTGACGAGTGATGTCAGAAAAATCCTGCACCGATGATTCTCGGCGGCCTTTGGTTACTGGGCGATATTTCTTGATTGGCATATGAGTTTAGACGCCTTCGTAGAGGTCAAGCTTTTGGCCAGCAACCAGCTGCACCAAGGCCTTCTTCCAATTATTGCGGCGACCAGCAGTACGACCACGGCGAACAATCTTCCCTGGGCCACGGACCGTATTCACCGATGCGACCTTCACCTTATACAACGCTTCAACCGCCTTCGCGACTTCCACCTTGTTGGCAGAAACCGGCACATTGAACACGTATACACCCTTCGAAGCGAGCATAGCTGCCTTCTCACTCACGCGAGGAGAAAGCAATAAGTGCGCATATTGCGCGCCCTTGCCAGTCGTCACCGCAGCTTCAACCGGAGCGTCGGCGCTTTTGGCGACCTTCACTTTTTTCACCTTCTTCTCATCAGCCGCAGCCGATGTTTTTGGTTTGAGGAGTGCCATAGAGTTATGCGTTGCGATACAAGGTTTCAAAAGCTGGCACCGCGTCCTTCCAAAACACGATATTTTGCGTGCCAACAATATCCGCCACATTCAACGAATTGACCGTCACCAAGTTGATATTCTGCAAATTACGAACCATACGCATCAAGACTGGATCTGATTTTGGAATAACTGCCAACACGCGACGCGTGAGCGGCAACTTGGCCAACAATTCAGCCGCGAATTTTGTCTTTGGCTCCTTGTACGTAAAGTTTTCGAGAATCACCAACTTTTCGCTCTTCAACTTGTCAGTCAGCGCCATGAACAAGGCTTTTTGTTTCACCTTGCGGTTGATCTTGGTACTAAAGTTGCGATCACCACGTGGACCAAAGGCGATACCACCACCAACCCACTGTGGATTACGTGTTGAACCTTGGCGCGCGCGCCCCGTGCCCTTTTGCTTCCATGGTTTTTTTCCACCACCACGAACTTCACCTTTTGTCTTGGTGTGTGCGATGGACTTACGTGCATTCGCCTGTTGCGCAATCACGACTTGGTGCACCAAAGCTTCATCAACTTTGACATCGAAATGCTTGGCGTTCAGCTCAAGCTCGCCATTGGCTTTTCCTTCTTGTGTGTAAATAATTGCTTTGGACATATTAGACAGTGCGGATTTCAAGCACGGCATTACGCGCGCCTGGGACAGCTCCCTTCACTGCGATCACGCCGCCATCGCGAATCTCAACCACTTCGAGATTTTTCACGGTCACGGTTTCATTGCCCATGCGGCCAGCCATACGGCGGCCTTTCAAAACGTGCTGCACACCACCGGCACCGATCGAACCCGGCATACGCTGTTGGTCTTTGTGACCGTGCGATGACGGATGACCACGAAAATGATGGCGCTTCACCACACCTTGAAACCCTTTACCCTTGGACGTACCGGTCACATCAATGATGTCACCTTGCGTAAAGGTTGTTGCATCAACCGTATCACCACGTTTCATATCCGACACGGCGTCGACACGAAACTCACGTAATACTTTGAGCTTGGGAAGATCTTTCAAGTGACCTTCTTCAGACTTAGTCAGCTTTTTCGCTGGCATAAAACCGATCTGCACCGCGACATACCCGTCTTGCTCTTGTGACTTGACCTGCGTCACTACGCATGGACCAGCCTGAAGAAGCGTGACAGGCACCACGGTGCCGTCCGTCTTAAACACCTGCGACATTTCGAGTTTCTTCGCGAGAATGAATTTCATAAACCCGATAAGAGTTAGGAGACATGCACAAAATGTGTAGTGGTCTCTGCTGACTTTCGTTGCTAGCAAGACGCCAGGAACGCAAAAGCCAGAAGCGTATCAGGAAAATTGTTTTTCCAAACACACTTCTGGCCTCTCTGCGAAAGAAAGGGATCCTATTGTAATGCGAGAACCGTTACGATGCACAGCAGGGAGGTTATGCGTCATCACCAATCGCGTGGTGGTCTACTCTGATACGTATCAGATAGCAACTTACTCCTTGGGTTGATCGAACGGGGTGCGAGCGCTGATTGGCGCTGGAGTCTCTCCCCGAGAACCTCGGGGAGAGGGATCCAACGAATCAACTACATCTTGATCTCGACGTCCACACCAGCTGGCAAATTGAGTGACGTGAGTGACTCAATCGTCTTGGCATTTGGGTCGAGGATATCGACGATGCGCTTATGAATACGCATTTCGAACTGCTCACGCGAGTTCTTGTCAATGAAGGAAGAACGGTTAACCGTCCACTTCTTCTTCAAGGTCGGGAGCGGGACCGGACCGACCACACGGGCGCCAGTGCGCACGGCCGTGTCGATGATCGTGCGCGTTGATTGGTCAATGACCTTATGGTCATAGGCGCGGATCTTGATGCGGACACGGGAGGATGCTTCCTTTGCCGGTGCCTTTTTGGTGGTGGTGTCAGCCATAGCAGTTCAGTAATGTTCGACGTTGCAAATTTATTTGACAATCTTGGTCACCACGCCGGCGCCGACCGTGCGGCCACCTTCGCGGATCGCGAAACGCATCTTTTCTTCCATCGCAACTGGAGCGATCAACTTCACCTTCAAATTGACGGTGTCGCCAGGTTGCACCATAGCCACGCCATCCGGCAGGCTGATTTCACCCGTCACGTCCGTCGTGCGAATGTAGAACTGTGGCTTATAACCCGTGATGAATGGCTTGTGACGACCGCCTTCTTCCTTGGTCAAGCAGTAAATTTCACCCTCAAATTCGGTGTGAGGCATGATCGATGCTGGTTTGCACAACACCATACCGCGCTCAATGTCTTCCTTCTTGGTACCGCGGAGCAACAAACCGGCATTGTCACCAGCACGACCTTCAGTCAATTGCTTGTTAAACATTTCAATACCCGTGACCACGGTTTTGCGCGTGTCAACAAAGCCAACGATTTCGATTTCTTCGTTGATTTTGACCATGCCGCGCTCAATGCGACCGGTGACCACCGTGCCACGACCTTCGATCGAAAACACATCTTCCACTGGCATGAGGAACGGTTTTTCCGTTTCACGCACTGGTTCTGGGATAAATTCATCGAGCTGCTTGATGAGGTCGAGCACTGGCTTCGAAGCCGCTTCATCAGCTGGATTTTGCAAAGCTTTCAAAGCAGAACCACGGATAACTGGCGTGGTGTCGCCTGGATATTGATATTTGGTGAGGAGGTCGCGAACTTCTTGTTCAACGAGGTCGATCAATTCTGGATCATCCACCATGTCGACTTTATTCAAGAAAACCACGATCGAAGGCACGCCGACCTGACGAGCGAGCAAAATATGTTCGCGAGTCTGTGGCATTGGACCATCCGTTGCAGAAACGACCAAGATTGCACCGTCCATCTGGGCGGCACCTGTGATCATGTTCTTGATATAGTCCGCGTGGCCTGGACAGTCAACGTGAGCATAATGGCGCTTATCTGACTCATATTCTGTATGAGCCGTCGCGATCGTAATACCGCGAGAGCGCGATTCTGGCGCCTTGTCGAGGTCTTCAATCTTCTTGTTCTGGGCTTTCATGCCATGGGCAGCCAAAACCTGAAGAATAGCGGCTGTTAAAGTCGTTTTGCCGTGGTCAACGTGACCAATGGTGCCGACGTTAACGTGCGGCTTGGAGCGATCGAAAGCTTCTACTGCCATAGAGTGCGAGAATTACGCGTTAATTGAGAGAATTTGAAGTGACGAGACTATATCAGGCTTTAAAAAACATTGCAAGACCTCTAACCACCCTGCTCCCCTTCATCCATCGGTTCGAGGTAAAACCGCTCTTCTAACGGGTTTTCCTCAACTTCCTGAATTTCTGGTTTTGCCTCTTTTTCTTCTATTTTTGGTAATATTTCTCGCTGGACTTCATTCAAAGAGAAATGTGTCGTCGGCTCTGGCAATTCTCCCTCCAACGAGGGTACAGGCTTTATGGACTTTATAGACTCCTGTTTCATTTCCTTCCCCTCCACCCCCGCCATCGCCTCAAATTGCTCAAGCGGCAAAATGACAAACGGGTCACGCCCCGCCACATCCGTAATAATGACCGGTACCCCTAACTTGCGAGCCGATTCTAAAATGCGTTGCAATGCCATAGGTCTCAAGTTCATCATGACGCCGCCCCGCTGGCAACCTCTTGACGCAAACCCACCGTCATGGCATTTTGGCCAGCATCACTTTTCGTGCGTAACAACGTTCATACCGTTTCATCGCGGCGCGTAGCTCAGCCAGGTAGAGCACGGTTCAGCACCTACGAGTCTCAGTTCGACGAGACTTAAGGACCGAGTCGTTGGTTCAAATCCAACCGCGCCGACAAAGCAAATTATCATCCTTCTCCTCCCTCTCAAAAACCCGACGAATCATCCTGATCGTCGGGTTTTTCTTTTGCCGTTTTACATCATCTCGGTTAGATCTTTCAACACCTCCGCTGCATGTTCTTTTGTCTTCACTTTCTCATAAATCTTTTTAATCTTTCCATCCGGCCCGATCAAAAATGACATACGCATCGTGCCCATATATTCTCGCCCCATAAATTTCTTCAAACCCCACACGCCATATTTCTCGACAACTATTTTTTCTTCATCTGCGAGAATTGGAAACGTGAGTTTGAATTTATCAGCAAACTTCCCATGACTTTTCACCGTGTCCGTACTCACGCCATACACCTTTGCCCCCAGTTTTTTAAACGCCGCCCAGCTATCGCGAATCGAACACGCCTCCACCGTACATCCCGGCGTATCATCCTTTGGATAAAAATATAACAGTACCCATTTCCCCGCGTCATCTTTGAGCGCATGCATCTTTCCTGCTTGATCCGGCAAAGAAAACGCCGGTGCCTTGCTGCCGATTGTAAGTATCATAGTTCTCACACAATGACAGTTGCGCACCCAAATGAAAACGCCCCGACGAAAGTTCGTCCGGGCGTTGTGCTTACTTCATGTAGCGACGAAACAACGGTGCAAAGCCATCGCTCGTCTTCTCACCCAACGGCGTGCGGATCAGCTCGAGCCGCAGGCGCGATCCATTGACCGATGCCCGCAACCCCAGCTGTTGTTCCTTCCACGTCGTGCCACTCGAAATCACCACCTCACGGCCATACGGCCAGCCATCCATGATGTGATGCTCGAGAATCATCAGGTACGCGATCTCGCCGATGCTCCCAGGGACGATCTCGTCACCTTCAGTCGGCAAGAACTTTTGACCATGAGCCGCAAAGAATTCGTCCAGCCCCTGAACCGTGGACTGCGTCGGATTCTCCAACGGCTTGGGTATCCACATCGCCCACGCATCGTGCAAGGTCGGCGCATCGCAGGATCTAAAATCCTCATCGCCAAACAATCCACCCGCCCGCGTCAACGCCATCAGCCGACCTTCGAGCAGCCGCAGATTGATCCCCTTAGGAATCCAACGCAGATACCCCGAGCGATAACTCTGCTCATAGGACGCACGTCGCATCGCGCGCAACTGCGCCGGACTCCACGGCACCGGCTTCACCACCGTCTCGAGCTCCAGCTTGCGCATGAGCGGAGTCACATCGCGTTGCGTCCATTGCCGAGTATCTTCCCACATCTCTTCGAAACGTTTGTCAGTATTCATCTTGCCTCCGCAAGTGTTTGGGTTGAAAAGAAAGAACAAGAAAACCCAAACTACCAGCACTCGCCCCTCCTGTCAACCATTGACACCCGCAACGAAGCTTGCTACACGAAGACCACGATCATTCACAACAAATCGGAGGCACCATGACCCATCCCGCTTTGCAAAAACTCATCGACACCAATGGCTTTGCAAAGGCCATCCGCCTGTTTCGCGAGACTGATGATTTCATGACGCACGGGCTTGATCTGACCAAGCTC
>JAYVTL010000025.1:0-5754 GCA_043788845.1 Candidatus Uhrbacteria bacterium | reverse complement strand
TTTTAGAGAAGCAGCAAAAGATAGATGTGGCTTTGAGCAAGGCGACGGCTGAGCAGCTTGATCGTTTGGAAGAATATTTGGTGCAGCAAGTGGCGAAGCGTCGCGTGACGCCGGTGGTGCCGGCGTTAGTGGAAGTGCGCGAGGACTTGGTAGATGAAGAAGAAGCACCGATTACGCAACGGAGCAAATAAGGTGGTGTTAAGAAAAATCCCCCAGGCGGGGGATTTTTTATTTGGTGTGACTTTTCCAAAATACTGTGGCAGCTTCGAGTAATTCTGGGTGGTTGTGTTTGCTCATCCAGATCCACCACTCGATGCCCCAAAAATCTACACTGGGGAATTCCATGCGTTCTGCATAGGCGAAGTTTTCTTTCATTTGATCGACATTCATGGTTGTCAGTTGATCTTCGATCGGCGTTTGGGTGATGCTGGCATTGCTCCAGGGCTCCATTTGGAATTCGCTGACATAGACTTCTTTGACGCCAAAGATTTTGGTTAGCAGGGCTTTGCGATGATACAGATACGGTGGCACAAACCAATATTTCCAATTGAGATTTCCGAGGATTGGGTTACGCACAATGCGATAGACACTGATGCCGAGTTTGTCGACGAAAGGTCCAAGCGTGAGCCAGCTCGAAAGTTCACCCGAATCGGTGGTTAGCATTGGCCGGGTTGGATCGAGGCCGTGGACAAAGTCGGTTTCGGTTTTGATGAAGAGATAATCTGGCGCAGGACAATTTCCATAGCGAAAGTGGGGTTCGTTTTCGACTTGCCAGGCGATGATGCTGGGATTATCGCGATAGCGAGTGATAACGGCTTCAATATAGCGCAAGGTTTTTTGGCGTTGTTGTTCTCGCGGTAATTGTTTCCACCAGTCGGGGCCCCAGCATTCGGGCCAGCGTGGAAGTTTTTCGCCGACGGCTAAGATGACTTGGCCATTACGTTTGCCAACGGCCGTGACTTGTTTATCGAGCTCAGTGAAGTCCCAAGTTCCTTCGTTTGGTTGAATGGTGCTCCAATAGGCGGACAAGCGAAAACGGCGAATGCCGACGGTGTCGAGGGCGGTGGTGAGAGTTTCATCGGGATCGAGGCCGAGTTCGCGCGCGTAGGGCGCGCTAAAGGTCATACCAAAAGAAATAGAGTCTGACTTGTGAGGCAGGCCGACGAATAAAAAAGCGCCGATGCCGACCATGAGGCAACCGATGCCAGTGAGTACAAATCGTAGGAAAGCTTTGGTTTGAGGCTGCAACATATTAAACAATCAGGAAGAGGCCGATGGCGGTGAGCGCCAGGGCAATACCTTTGAGCACCAGCGTTTTGGTGGTGACATCTTCCCCTAATAAATTTGGTGCACGTTTGCGCAAGATAATTCCGACGAGCACCAGCAAGGCGTATTGCACAGCTTGCATGGCATTTACGATTGACGCACTCCCCTGCGCTACGGCCCATTGCACAAATAAGAATCCGACCGAGCCAAGCGATTGTCCAATCAAGGCGAGAATAGCGGCCATGGTGCCGGGTTGTTTGTGTTTGGAAGTGCTGTGCTTTTTTGAAAGCATGGTGCGCAGTTCTCGCCCTGCTTCACGATCAATACAGAACAGAATGATGATGGAGGTGATAACGGCGGCGAGTCGGGTTGAGATAAAACCGCCGAGGAAACCGCTGGCGTCATAGGTGGCTTTGCCGGTGACCGAGGCAATGCCAAATAAAATGGCGGAGGTGATCGCAATCCAGACCGTTCCTCGATCGAGCTTCCCCTTTCCCCCACTCGACAACAGGAGGGTGGCGAGAATCAACACGCCAAAACCGATGAAGGTTTTATCGGATAAACGCTCGTTGAGGAAAAGATAGGAGCCGATTAAGGTGAAGATGGGAATGAGTGAACCGATCACCGGCACAACGCGGCTGGCTTCGGCGCGTGCGAGAGCGGCGAAGAAAGCCCATAGCGCTAAAATAAAAGTGGCGCCGCTTAAAAAAGCCACCAGCCACATGCTGCCGGTTGGCCACTGTTTGACGATGGGTACCAAAAAAAGAACGACGGCCGACAAAATGCCGACCAGTCCGGCATAGGTCGCACTGCGAGTGAATGCTGACTTCAATAAAATCTTGTCGATGACAAAGGCGATGCCATTGGCAAGATGTCCGATGATGGCGAGGAGAAACCAGCTCATAGGGTAATGGTGTCGCCGCGGCGCGGCACATCGGCGGTAATGCCGAGTTCTTCGGTTAAGCGGGTGGCCAGGGCTGCGGAGGCGTCTTCTTCACCGTGAGTGCAATAGATTTGTTGTGGTGGGTGAGCGGCGCTGCGAATCCAATTGATTAATTGTTTTTGGTCGGCATGCGCGCTGTAGGCACCGATGGAAATAATTTTTGCTTTGACCATGACGCGTTCACCCAGCACGGTGACTCGACGTTCACCGGTATACAATTTTCGACCAAGGGTGCCATGTGCTTGATAACCGACGATGAGCACGGTTGATTTGGGATCACCCAAGTAGCGAACTAGATGATGCAAAATGCGCCCTGCATTCATCATGCCGGAGCCAGCGATGATGACTTTTGGTCGTGGGGATTCGTTGATGACTTTGGATTCATCGCGTGTAAGAGTTTTGTGCAGTCCGGGGAAACTAAATAGATCGTCGCCGGCTGAAACAAGGCGCAGCGCTTCGGCATTGTAGTATTGCGGAAATTCTGTAAAGACTTCAGATGCGCGGATGGCCATTGGGCTGTCGAGAAAGATGTCGATGCCAGGGATGAGGCGATTTTCGACCAGATGATTCAACTCGTATAATAAAAATTGGGTGCGTTCAATCGCGAAGGCGGGAATAATCAGTACGCCTTTTTGTTTGGTGGTGTTCGAGACAATTTGACGCAATTGCTGTTCGCGATCTTCTAGCTGTTCGTGGATGCGATTGCCATAGGTGGATTCCATGATGATGGCATCTTGCTCGGCGAGTTGGGCGGTGGGTTTGAGGATGGGGTCATTGGTATTGCCCAGGTCGCCGCTAAAGGCAATGCGTCCCCCACCAGCTTCTTCGATTTCGATAAAGGCGCTGCCCAAGATATGCCCCGCATCACGAAAACGAAATGAGAAACCGCCTAAGGTTACTTTGCGAGAATAATCCGTGGGGACGAATCGTTCGACGGTCAAAGTGACATCTTCCATGCCGTAGATAATGGGACGGTAATTGCGACGAAATTCGTCTTCCATGATATGGACGGCATCTTCCATCACGATCTTTGCTAATTTGATGGTCGGTGGTGTGGCGTAGATTTTTCCTTTGAAACCGAGTTTGACCAATTTGGGTAAGCGACCCACATGGTCGAGATGGGCATGGGTGACGATGACGGCGTCAATTGTTTTGGGATCAAAGTCAAAGTCGTTAAAGTTTTTGGCGTCGGCAAAGGCGGAGCCTTGAAACATGCCGCAGTCGATGAGCAGGCGCGTGGTTTTATTTTCAACCAGGTAACAAGAGCCGGTGACTTCGCGTGTGGCTCCGTGAAAAGAAATCCTCATGGGGAGAGTGTAGCATGCCGCCTCACGCGGTGGGATGCGGCATGCTATACTTTGGTTGCTATGAAACCGACAGCCTTGTTTTTTCTGCTCGCGCCACTCATGCTGGTGGGAGGTGGGTGTATGGGTCAATCTTCGGTGGCGCCGTCGCCGTTATTGTCCACATCGACCGAACGGGTGGTGCCATTGCCGGTTCGTCCGGCTAATGAAGTGCCGCAAATCCCGGTGAATGCGCAAAAAGTTCCTAAGCCTAATGGATATTAATTTGAATGACTATGCAGACATCTTCCATGCACAAGACCGTGATCGCAGCCATGTTGGTAGCTTCGTTTGGTGGTGGTTGCGCGAACCCAGGTACAACCGAATACGAGCAAGCAAAACCGTCAGATATTCAAGTTTTACCAAGTGCAGGTGATGCCACGTCTTCTGCCTCGGAGCCAGACATGGCGACACAGTCGGCGACGGTTTTAGGTGAGCAGTTTGATTCGAAGTATTCAACGTTTACACGGGCAGCTTACGATGCAGAGCTCGTGAAAGGGCATCCAGTCTTGCTCTACATTTTTTCAAATACCTCGGCGGAGAGTCAAAAGCAGGATCCAGTTGTGCAAGAAGTGTTTAAAGCTAAGGATGTGGGCGTGATGGCGTATCGCGTTCATTTTGGTGACAATGTGGCTAATGCAGAACAAAAAGCTTTCACCAAGTCATTGAATGTTACGCAAGAACACCAATTTATTTTGATCGATCGCAATGGCAAAGAGGTGGCTCGTCAGGCAGGTTCGATGAATCTAGCCCAACTTCATGAATTTATTTTGAAGGTCAAATGAAAAAACGCGTCGTGATTGTCGGTGCGGGTTTTGCTGGGTTAGGAGCGGCCTGTGTTTTAGGAAAAAAGAGTGAAGCTTTGGGTATTGAAGTAGTGTTATTGGATTCGCGTGAGCAGTTTATTTTTTCTCCTCGTTTGATTGACGTCTTGCAAGATGAACAAACTCCTGCCGATGTTTCATTTGGTTTGGAGGACATGGCGCAGCGCTTTGGTTTTACCTTTCGTCGGGCCACCTTGAAAGCGATTGATCGAAATCGTCGTGAGCTGTTGTTGACGCCGATGGAATCGGTGCGAGGGTCGCGCGAGATGAGTTATGATATTTTGGTGCTGGCGCAAGGCGCGCAGACGAATTTTTATGGGATTGAAGGGGCGCAGGAAAACAGTTTCCCGTTAAAATCGTTGGATGATGTGATGCGAATTAAGCAAGCCTTGGCAAAAAATCTTCAAGCGGCGCAACATGAAACGGATGCGCAACAGCGGCGTTCATTATTGTCGGTGACGGTGGTTGGTGGTGGGGCTTCGGGGGTTGAGGCGTTGTTTGCTTTGCAATTATACGCGCAAAAGATTTTGCATGAGCTGCACGCACAAGACATGGCGCAAGAAGTGAGTTATAGCTTGGTGCAAGCGGCACCGCAGATTTTGACGGGTTTCATCCCGGCGGTGGTGGCGTTTGCGCAACGTGAATTGACACGTATGAAAGCACAAGTGTTTTTGGGAGTGCCGGTGAGTTGTGTCACCAAACATGAATTGTGTTTAACAGATGGACGCTCTATCCCCTCTTCGTTGACGGTGTGGACGGCTGGTTTGACGCCGATTGGGATTGAGATTGAACCAAAGGTTGATCTCGCCAAAGGAAATTGGATTCAGACCGACCAATATTTGCGTGTATCGCATGATGTGTTTGTGGCGGGTGATGCGTCTTCGTTTGCGTATGAACGTGCTGTGGTTCCAAAAAATGCGCAAACCGCGCGGATGATGGCACAGTCATTGGCTGATAATATTGAACGCTCGTTGATGGGTCGAGAGTTGAAACCGTTTCACTACACCTCAAAAGGCGTGATGTTGTTGACGGGTCTAACGGGCGCTTTGCAAGTAAAGTTTTTAACTTTGAGTGGTGGTTGGGTGCCCAAGGTGCGAAAAATATTTTATGACCACATGTTCAAAGGCATGATGTCTTAAGTAGACAAGGTAGGCGATTTCGATATATCCTTGGCGCCAGTTCTCGCAAAATTATTATTGATTCACTGTTTTATGCAAGATGCTTGCTGTCAGTCTGGTCAGGGTTCGATGAGCGGTTGTGCGTGTGCCGGTGGTGATGCTTGCAAAAAGGAATGTTGCTGTGGTGGTAAAAAGTCACACTCTTGCAAGAGTTGGGCCTTGCTCGTATTGCGCGTTGCTTTGGCGGCGGTGTTTATGAG
>JAYVTL010000024.1:0-9965 GCA_043788845.1 Candidatus Uhrbacteria bacterium | reverse complement strand
GAATTTTGTTTGCGGATTTGCTATACTGTTCCCTGTGACTGTCCACGCCAAGCTCATCGCCCGTTTTATTGTGAAAGACCTGCTCGGAAGCGTGGCCTGGTTTCCAGTATGGTGGTATACCACCGGCTTCATGGGTGTGGTGACGGCAATGAAAGATTCGTTGAGTCTCAGTATCAAACGTTTTGGATTTAAAATCTGGATCAAGAATTTTTTTGTTCCCATGTACGGTCAAACCGATCTCGCCGGAAAATTGATCAGCGTCTTTATGCGCACGGTGGTCATCATCGGCCGCTCGATCTATCTAGCTATTGAAACTGTTGTGTATGGTCTTGGCGTAGCGGTGTGGTTGCTGGCACCACCCACTTTTATCGCCCTGGCTTTGATGAGTTTTGCGAAAGGCAAATTGTATGGAGCATAATCTCGAAACCACCGCCGTCATTTGCTCTGAATGCAACGGCGATCCACGTGTAAGCATTAGCTGCAAAGCCTGCGGTGGCGCCGGCATTGGGGTAAAATCACCCGAAGGTTTTTTGGTCTGGGATGAACCAATCGATGATGTCGCTACGGGTTTACGCAAGGCGCGTCGTCACGTCAACGCGATCATTCATATTTCGCTGATGCTGTGTAGCGCGGCAACCTTGCTGGCCTTTGCCTGGCATGTCAACGCCCTCGATGCGATTCAACAAGTCTTGTCCGCTGATTTTTGGAGTTCGGGTCACTGGTCGATTACCGGTTTTTGGCTTGGGTTGTTTGTCGATTGTTTTCTGATCTTTCGTGTGAGTGAATTCACCAATCAAACCAAGCCATTACCAAGCTGGGGAAAAACCAAGGCCCAAATCGTCTCTCATGAAGCCGTCGAACATCGCGACAAGTATCGCTTTGATGTGGCGCCGTATTTTTCTGAAGCCGCGCGTGAAGTGGTAGAAAATGCCTATAGCATCGCCAAGTCACTTGGCCGCACCGAAGTTACGCCACATGCATTTTTTGGCGCCATGCTTGCCAGCCCAGCCGGAAATTTATTTTTAATTCGTTTGGGCTTACCCTTTGAAACCGTCAAAGGTCCCATGGCGCGCCTTTTGCAAAAAGATCCTGCGGGCAAACCGCCCATCGTCTTGTCGATGGACGCCAAGCGCGTTTTGTCTTTGGCCTATGCCGATGCCAAAGCCAATAGCCGCAAGCAAGTCGGTGTCTTCGAACTCTTTTTGCAAACCTTCAAGCTTTCGCCCGCCATTTCAGACATGCTCGACCAACTGGGTTTTCCACCCGATCAAATCATCCACGTCGGAGAATGGATTCGTTTGCGTGAAAAGATGCGCGAAGACCACGAACGTTTTGCGCGCCTCGCGGCCTTGAAGCCCAACACTTCGATGAACCGCTCAATGACCGCGCAGTCCACGCCACTACTCGATCGTTTTTCAGAAGATCTGACGCGCTTAGCCCGCAACGGGTATATCCCACCCGCAGTCGGTCGCACTGAGGAGATGGAAGAATTGCTGCGCGCCATCGAAAGCGGAGGTCGTGCTGTTGCCTTGGTTGGGGCCACCGGCACGGGCAAATCCGCCCTGGTCGAACAGCTCGCACGACGTATGGTCGAGGAAGACGTGCCTGAACAATTTTTTGACCGGCGCCTTGTCTCGGTCAATGTTGCGGCCTTGATCGCTTCGGGTGACCCCGGTTTAGCCGCCGAGCGATTGCTCGAGATCCTCAACGAGGTCGGTTCATCTGGCAATATTATTTTAGTCTTATACGGCATTGAGGCTTTAACTGGCGGCGGCTCATCCGGCCCCATGGATTTGGCAGAAATCCTCGCCACCGAACTCGACAAAGGCTATTTCAGCGCCATTGTCACCACCACCCCCGAAGCTTGGACGCGCTATATCGAACGGCGCAGTCTCGCGAGCAAATTGCGTAAAGTAGAATTGCGTGAGCTCGAAAAAGAAGACACCTTGCGCGTCTTGATGATGCGCTCCGGCCAAGTTGAATATCAAAACAACGTCTATTTCTCGTACGCCTCACTCGAGCGTGCCACCGACCTCGCCGCCAAATACATCCACGACAAAGCTGCACCCGAAAAAGCACTCGACCTCATCCGCGAGGCCGCTGTTCTCGCCAAGAAAAGTCGTGGGGAGCAAGTCTTTGTGACGGGTGAAGACGTGGCCAAGATCGTCAATCAAAAAACCAATATCCCAGTCGAGGCCATCGGCCAAGATGAAAGCGCTAAGCTTCTTTCGCTCGAAGACAAGCTCCATGGCCGCATCATCGGCCAAAACGAAGCTGTGGTCGCTGTGTCGCAAGCCCTGCGTCGCGCTCGTGCCGAATTACGCGAAGGCAAACGCCCCATCGCCAATTTTCTCTTCCTTGGTCCCACTGGTGTCGGTAAAACCGAATTAACTAAGGCACTCGCCGCAGAATACTTTGGCAATGAAGAAGCCATGGTGCGCGTTGACATGTCAGAATATCAAGACAAGTCGAGCATCGCCCGCATGATTGGCGCACCTGGCGATGAACGCGGTGGCCTGGTGACCGAAGCCGTCCGTACCCGGCCATTCTCCATTCTCTTGCTCGACGAACTCGAAAAAGCGCATCCAGATATTCTCACGCTCTTCCTGCAAGTCATGGATGACGGCCGCCTCACCGATGGCGTTGGGCGCACCGTCGATTTCACCAATGTCATGTTGATCGCCACCTCCAATGCCGGCACCCAGTTCATCCAAGACGAAGTGAAGGAAGGCAAACCTATCGAGCAGATTAAAACCGGTTTAATGGAACGCGAACTCAAAGGCATCTTCCGTCCAGAATTCCTCAATCGTTTTGACGGCGTCATCGTCTTCAAGCCACTCACCATGGACGACGTTGAACAAATCACCTGGTTGCTGATCAATGGCATTGCCAAGCGTCTCGAGGCCAAGGGCATTATCTTCAAAGCCGAAGACGAAGCGGTACAAGAATTAGCGCGTTTGGGTTTTGATCCGTTATTTGGTGCTCGCCCTCTACGCCGCGTGATTCAAGAGAAAGTCGACAACGCTTTAGCCGACGCCCTTCTCAAAAACGAAATAAAGCGCAAAGATACGGTTACCTTGAAGCTCGGCGGCCAACTCGATATTCAAAAGGCGCCAGTTTTGTAGAGCATGAATCATCTTTTTATGTTTGGAGTGACGCTTGCTACGGCTGCGGTCGCGGCGCTTTTGTCGTATATCGCCAGTCTCAAATCGACCGCTCTCGCCTGGAAATACCACGCGGTTGATGAACCCAAGGGCGGTCGCAAAATCCATCGTACCGCCATCCCGCAATGGGGTGGGCTAGGGATCACGGCGGTCTTGGTATTCCTCGGCATACTGATGTTTCAGTGGGCGCCTTGGTCCTCGGATTTTGTCCGTCTGCGCCAACTCGCCGGCTTCCTGCTCGGCGTGATTATTCTCGCCATCGGCGGCGCGCTTGATGACAAAACTCCACAAAAACCTTCGCGCCAAATTTTATTTCCCGCACTCGCCAGTATCATGGTGATTGCGAGCGGCACCGGCATTATTCAGGTGACGAACCCATTTCATCTCGGTGGTTTGCCCTTGGTCTGGTGGCAGGGCTACGGCCTTTCGCTCCCTTCTGATCTCATCACCTTCGCCTGGCTGATGGTCGCCACCTATGCCACAAAAATCCAAGACGGTCTCGACGGCTTGGTAACTGGTTTAGCTGTCATCGGTTCGGCTCTGGTCGGCGCACTCTCGCTCTCGCTGGCGTTTTTTCAACCGGTTGTTGCCATTCTCTCGGCCATTGTCGGTGGTTCTTTTCTTGGTTTTTTGCCACGCAATATTAATCCAGCTAAACAATTTTTAGGAGAAGCGGGGAGCACCATCGCCGGTTTTTCTCTGGGCGTGCTGGCTATTCTCTCTAGCGCCAAACTCGCCATCGCCCTCTGCGTCCTCGCCATCCCCATCGCCGATGTGGCCTTGGTTGTCCTCGGTCGCCTGCGTCGTGGCGCGCCAGTATTTCAAGGCGACAATACACATTTGCATTTTCGTTTATTGCGCGCCGGCCTCGGTCAAAAGTCAGCGGTTCGTCTGTTATGGTGCGTGTCCTTACTTGCTGGAATCCTCGCGCTAACTTTACAAACGCGGGGCAAGATTTTTATTGTCATCGCGCTCGTCGTCTTTACGGCGCTTGCTTCCTTCATTGCCGGCATCAAAGCCGAGCGCCTCCATCAGCATGAAGACTAAACTCATTGGGGCTCTGTGTTTGGCTGGCGCCGTCACCGTTTTCGCCTGGCGTTTTTTCGTCCAGCCATCAACCCGCACCCATCAAGCTGTGGCGAATCTCAAAGGTCACGAATTTCATCTCTCCGTAGCTAAAACCGAAGAAGAGCATCGCCTTGGCTTAAGCGATAGCGCAGCGCTCACCAGTTCCACCGGCATGCTCTTTGTCTTTGATCGACCCGACATTTACCCATTTTGGATGCATGGCATGCTGTTCGCGCTGGACATCATTTGGCTTGATCATGGACAGGTAGTCGATATCGCCACTTTGGCCGCCCCTACAGCCAATCAGGACCCTCAAAGCCATACCCCCACCGGCCAAGCCGATGAGGTCATCGAGGTAAAAGCCGGCACTGCCGCCGCCATCGGCTTGCGAGTGGGGGAGACGGTCAGTTTTTCACAACATCCATAAATTGGGTAAAACCACATCCTTTTGGCTAATCGAGCTCTAGGATTTGACAACCAAGCCATATTTCGATATCTTCCCGTCACTATGTTAGCTGTCATCAAGACCGGTGGAAAACAGTATCTCGTCAAAGAAGGCGACACGCTGAAGATTGAAAAGCTCGACCTCGAAGTCGGTGCCAAGGTTTCTTTTGAAACCTTGATGCTGTCTGACGAACAAGGCTCCAAGCTCGAAGTCGGCTCACCTGTGCTCTCAAGCAAGGTGTCCGCCGAAGTTTTGGCCCAAGGTCGCGCCCCAAAAATCGAAGTCGTGAAGTATAAAGCCAAGTCGCATTATCATCGCCGCGTGGGTCATCGCCAACCCTTCACCCAGGTGAAGATCACCAAGTTGGTCTAACCCAAATGGAAAACCCCGTCTCTCATGAGGCGGGGTTTTGTATTAAGCTGGTTTCTTGTCCGAGCTCTTGGCCTGGGTAGCTGAAGGTTCTTCGGGTGGCAGCGTATTGCGGTCAAAGACCGGCACGCGGCTCGACGCCGGAAAGTTGCCCGAGATAGTGACCTTGCCATACGACTCGGCCGTCGTCTTGGGAAAGAACCTGCCGCAACGCGGACAAAAGCGAAACGCTTTTGGCAACACCGCTTGGCAGTCCGGGTCGAGACATGACTTGCTCTGCTCGTCATCGATGGTGACCTCGATCTCTTGGTCGGTGGGCACTGGCCGTTCGGTTTTAGGTCCGTCGGGCTGAAAGTAGTCAAGCTGGCCACGGCATCTTGGCATCATGCAGCTGCGGTCCGCCTTGAGCGGACACATATGCTCGGGGCAAACATTGGGCACGTTGCGTTTTTCCATGGGTACTCCAGTTGTAGAAGGGGCTGTAAGCTTGGTATCAAAAAACCGATCTTTTTGCAATGATCGGTTTTTACATGCTCTTGCGATTGGTCAGGGCATCGGCGATGGTCATACCATCGGCATACTCGATCTGCGCCCCATTCTGCAACCCCCGTGCCAGGCGAGAAATGCGCACCGGAGCCCCCGATAACTGTTTTGTGAGATAGAGCGCCGTGGTATCGCCATTGACGTCAGGATCAAAGGCAAAGATCAATTCCGTAATCCCACTCTCGGGGTTGGCCACGCGGCGGATCAAACTGGCGATATTCAAGGTATCTGGCGTCCGACCTTCAATCGGATCGAGCAAACCACCCAAGACATGAAATACCCCACGAAAGCCACCGCTCTCATCAATCACCCGTGCATCCTGATTGGTCCCCACCACGCACAACGCTGCTCGATCACGTTTGGGATCTGAACAGATAGAACAAATAGCCGCCTCACTCCACAACGCACACACGGTACAGCGCTGCACCCCTTCTGCCACCCCATTCAGCGCTTGCGCAAAACGACGAATAGAATCTTTAGGTTGCCCCGCTAACCAATAGGCATAGCGCAAAGCCGCGCGTGGCCCCACTCCCGGCAAGGAGTCAAAGGCCGCCGCCGCATCATGAATAGGCTTTGGCGCGGAGGACATACCGACGTAGGACTCCGGACTTAGGACTTATCCCCACCCATCATCTCACCCAATTCCTTCGCTAGATCCATACCACCGATATCTTTCATCTTGGTGGCCATCAACTTTTGGATTTTTTGCATGCCATCATTCATCGCATCCTTGAGCATGCCCTCGAGCTTGGTTTTATCATCCATCACGCTCTGGTCAATCGACACGCTCAATACTTGTTGCGCGCCATTCACCACGATTTTCACCTTGCCCCAACCACTCGTTCCTTCTGCTGACTCGCTCTCGAGCGCGGCTTGAATGGTTTTGGCTTTGTCCCGCAAATCTTTGAACTGCTTGAGTTTGTTAAACATATGCGAAGCAGCTTACCCAACCCACCGGCCGGCGTCGAGTGGGGGAGCGCTACATCCCCGGCGGTGCCGTCGCCTCGATTGGCGCGCCTGGGTCGAACGACGCATGCTGCGGCGCCTCCAATTGTCCCATGCCCGAGGCTGGCGCCAATGCCGTCCCGGCATACTGCGATTTCTTGGCCAAGTTCTTAAAGCTGGCGCGCGTATCATCAAAAAACAAATTGACCACGCCCACGGGCCCATTACGATGTTTGGCGATATGAATTTCAGCTGTGTGGCGTTCTTCCGGCGACAAATCCTCGGTACGATAGTTCTTGTCTGCAGCTTTGCGATAAATAAACATCACAATGTCAGCATCCTGCTCAATCGAACCAGACTCACGCAAGTGTGCCAATTTTGGAATGGCTGGCTTTTGCATTTCTGCTGCACGCGACAACTGTGACAAGGCAATCACCGGAATATTTAATTCACGCGCGATCTGTTTCAAACCACGCGTAATCTCGGAGACTTCTTGCACGCGATTATCTGATCCTTTGGTTTGCGAATCCATCAGCTGCAAGTAGTCGATCACCAATAAACCCAGGCCTTTCTCCATTTGCAAACGTCGTGCCTTGGCGCGCACATCCATAATCGTCGCCGCCGCCGAGTCGTCAATATAAATCGGTGCTTCTGACAAAACGCCCAAGGCATGTCCAATGCGCGAAAAGTCATCGTTCGGTCCACTCTCGCTCAAGTGACCGGTGCGCATACTCCACAAATTCACATTCGCCTCGGCACAAATCATGCGATCCACCAATTGTTCCTTATTCATTTCTAGCGAGAAGATGCCGACGCCAACTTTACCTTTGACCGCCGCATGTCGTGCAATGTCTAAAACAAATGACGTCTTTCCACACGCCGGACGGGCCGCGAGGATCAACAAGTCGCTCTTTTGCAAGCCACCCAAAATATTATCCAAATCGACATAACCCGTCGGTGTGCCGCGCAATTTGCCTTTTTCTTTATGCAGCTCGTCAATTCTCTCAAACGCATTATCGAGAATGCTTTGGATTGGCGTAAAACTTGTTTTCAAAAATTTCTGTGACACATTGAACAAACGTTGTTCGGCTTCATCCAACAGTTGGTGCACGTCTTCTGCTTCGCGATAGCCAAGCTCGGTAATATCGCCGGCGGCTTTCAACATGCGCCGCAAGGTCGCTTTTTTTTGCACGATATTGGCATAGTGCACGATATTGCTCGCCGTCGGCACCGCATTCGACAAGTGGATCAAATACGCGCGACCACCAATCCGCTCAAGCGCATCTTTTTCTTGTAAACGATTCGACAGCGACAGCAAGTCAATCGGTTCATGACGACGAAACAAGTCCAACATCGACTCAAAAATTACGCGATGCTTATCCGCATAAAAATCTTCGTCATTCACTTGGTCTCCGATCTTGACCATGGAATCCTTATCGAGCAGCAGGGATCCGAGCAAGCTTTGTTCAGCTTCCAGGTTTTGCGGCGGGATGCGTTCATTTTCCATATGCCTGCACCCTATCGCAGCCGCCCACCCTTCGCAAGAAGATAACCTGGCGACAAACTGGGGAAGGGGAGTGCATGCTATACTGCCCCCAATGAAACCCGCCTCTCGCTTGACCATTCGCGCGTCATTAAACTTATTGGGCACTATTATCGGAGCTGGTGTATTCGCAGTGCCCGCCGTGATGAAAGAATTTGGCATCCCTTGGGGCACCGTCGCCTTTTGGGGAATCGCCTTGGTGATTTTGGTCACGCACTTGTTGTATGCAGAAGCAGTTCTCGCACGCAAGGGGATGGGGAAAAAACGATTGCCTGGTCATGTGACAGCCGTATTGGGGAAGACCGCCGGCTTCATCGCCTTTGCTTCACATCCGCTGCATATCATCGGCGTGGGTTTGGCCTATCTAATCTTGGGCGGAGAATTCCTCGCCGTACTCGCTCGCATGATTGGGCTGCCCGGTTCTGTTATTTGTTGGCAAGTCTTTTTTTGGGCTGGGGGAGCAGTCACCACCTTGTTTGGTTTGAAATTCGTCTCAAAAATTGAATCTGCTCTCACCTGGGTTCTCATCGGTTTACTGATGCTCTCGGTCGGTTTGCTGTATCCATCCGCCAACCCAGATCTCTTCTTCGCCGCCGGTACGGCACCGCAGTTGGCTTCGCTCGGCATTTTTGTTTTTTCCATGTTTGGTCTCACCATCGTCCCCGAAGTCGTCGAACTCGTCGATAACAATCTTTCTCGCGCGAGAATTGCCATCACTATCGGCACCCTCGGCGCCGCGATCCTGATCTGGCTGTTTGGAATTTTTATGTTCGCGGCGGCGCCAGCCTTGGTTGGTCATCCAGCCGGCATGTCAGCAGCCTATCCGCTCGGTTTTGTGTGGCTCATACCCGCCGTTGGTTTTTTTGCCGTGGCCACCTCCTTCATCACCAGTATGCAAGATTTGCGTTCGATGTTCATGCTTGATCTTAAGTTTTCTTCCACCGTGGCTTGGGCTATGGCCATCATTGGCCCACTGGTCATGTTATTCATCGCCTCTGGCAGTTTTCTCACCACCGTCAGTTGGGTCGGTTCGATGTTCAGTGCTACCAACGGTTTTCTTGCATGTCTCGTCGCCTTTGCCGTGCTGCGCAAGACCACACCACTCTGGAAAGGCACCATTCTGCCACTCGTTTGTGCCGGCGTATTCCTAAGCGTCTTCATTTCGCGTATCCTATCAACATCCTAAATATGTGGTTTCGCTTTTTCTCCATTTCAGTCTTGCATTGGATTGCCGCCACCGCGGCCGCCTTCCTCATGGTTCGTTTCGTCTTCCCACAAGGTCTGCTAGGTATCGCCTTAGAAATCCCAATGTGGATCTTAATGTTTGGTCTGGCATTGGGTTTCGCTATGTGGGCCTTCGACAAAAAACTCCCCGGCAAGCGCGAGACCGCTTGGTTGCTAGGCATCTGGTTCATCACCACCTTTATCATCCAAGCTGCCTTCGAAATCAACCTCTACGGCCGCCCCGCCTTCTTGCTGTATAGCACTGACCTTCACCTCCAATACTTCCTCGAAATCCTCGGCATCTTATTCGCCGCCTATCTCACGCGCCGCAGAAAAATCCACGCCGTGCTCGGTGTTGGGATGAGTGAATAGCATCAAAAAGCTGAATGAGCGTGGGTGACACCGTCGAGTACTTTTTAAAAATCTTTTGTAAAAAGTTTTTAAAAAGTGCGAGCGGTGGCAGGACCCATGCGAAAATCTATATTTTGTTCGGCGTACGTTTCGCCAGTTCAACCACATTTTTCAGTAGCAGTGCAATTGTCATCGGCCCCACGCCGCCCGGCACTGGCGTAATCCATCCCGGAATATCTTTCATGTTGTCGGCATCGGCATCACCAACAACCTTGCCATCCGCCTGCCGATTTGTTCCCACGTCAATCACCAC
>JAYVTL010000023.1:0-2308 GCA_043788845.1 Candidatus Uhrbacteria bacterium | reverse complement strand
TTATCGACTTATTCGTATATACCAACCGACTCCTCAAATTCCCCAATAGCTCCCGTTTTTCCGTCACGGTTCCTTCCTTGAGAAGGTATTTCACATATGTCCGGATATTCACCTCCGCTTCCGCAGGATCCTGTTTTCCTTTTCCGCCAAGTACAACGCTCTGAAATTTGTTATACCGTTTGATCTCCTCTTCAAGTTTGTGACGCATCCCAAGCTCGTTGATATTCACCTGATCCATGATGTGGAATAGCTGAGCAATCAGTTCTTCTTCGCGGATGTATTGGTTCTTGCAATTCCGATCACGCGCTCTGGAGCATCCGTAGTAGACGTATTTCGCCGTCGTCCCGTCTTTGAGTTGTTTGTACTTTTCTTCTGCGCTGATGCCGGATCCGCAAAGCCCGCAGGTGAATAATTTGGTGAAGGCGAACTCTTTGTTCTCACGGACAATCTGGTCGCGTTTGAGTTGCGCGTTGGCTTTATCAAATAACTCCTTCGTGATGATCGGTGTGTGTTTAGCCTCGTACCAACATCCACTTTTTGCCGGTCGTTCAAACACGCCGTAGTACATGTGGTTGTCGATGATTCGATAGAGACCGCTTAGCGTGAGCGATTTGTTGCCTCGTGTTTTGAAATTGAGGTCGTGTTTCAGCCAATTGTAAATTTTTCTCCCACTCCATAGCTCATAGCCCATCTTTTCAAATATTTGTTTGATGATCGGTGCACGAACGGGATCTACCAGAATCTGACACTTACGGTCCATGCGCCCTTGATTCAGGTAGCCAAGCGGGGCTACGCCCGGCCATAAGCCCATTTCAGCTCTCGTCCGTAGTCCACGTTTTACGTTTTCACCTCGATGGTCGTTTTCGAGCTTGGCCGTAGATCCGAGAATCATCAGCATAAACTTCTCGTTCGGGATGTTCGTGAATTTCTGACCGTATGTCCGGATCTCATGAAGAAGGCCCTGATCCATAAGATCGACGAGTGCGCCAAGGTCTCCCGCGTTTCTACTCAAACGATCCGGTGCCCATGTTAGGATGCCGCCAAACTTCCCGAGACGAATATCTGCGAGCAGTTCGTTGTACACCGGCCGTTCTCCTGTCGATTTCGCCGAATGGCTCTCTCGTCGCATCTCGACAACATCCAGCCCCTCCCTTTCGGCTAATTGGAGCATCTCTTTGACTTGCGAGTCGATAGAGAGAACCTGCCTCTCTTCGCTTTCCGTGCTTTTTCTCGCGTATAGGCAATACTTCACTTTTTTAGGCTTCTGTTCGATTTGTGTGCGGTCGGGAGCTCCTACTGGCCTTGTTATGGGTTTGGTCATCATACGACCACACTGATGACGCCAGGGCGGTGGGGCGTCCAGGATGCCTCAAAAGCACCCAAATTCCCTTTACCGGGCATATCCATCGTGGTAACTTATGTGAGGTTTATGGATAAATCGAATAGCTCAATCGAGAAGCTCCCCGACCTACTTACTCTCAAGCAGGCTTGTGAAGCATTAAATTGTCACGCCAACACGCTTCGTAAGTGGGACAACAACGGTTTCTTCAAAGCGATACGGTTTGGCGCACGCAAGGATAGGCGTTATCGGAAAGAAGATATCGCGAAATTTTTAAACAAAAACACATAAAATTATGGCAAACAAAGAATCAAATTCGAATATGACCAAAGAGCAAGAACGCTCCGAATTGCATCGAGCTATTTGGCAGATTGCGAATGATTTACGCGGAAGCGTGGATGGCTGGGACTTCAAGCAGTATGTGCTCGGCATGCTCTTTTATCGCTTCATTAGTGAAAACCTGACCAACTATATCAACTCCGATGAACGCCGTGCGGGGAAAAAGGATTTTGACTACGCCGCACTTTCCAATAAAGAAGCTGAATTCGGCCGAGCCGATACCGTCAAAGAAAAAGGGTTTTATATTTTGCCGAGTGAGCTTTTCGTGAATCTGAAGAAAAATGCTCGCACCGACGCCAACCTCAACGAAACCCTTACCTCTGTCTTTCGGAATATTGAAAACTCAGCGAAGGGCGCAAACAGCGAAGACGACATTAAAGGTTTATTTGACGATCTTGATGTTAATTCCAATAAGCTCGGGAGCACGGTAGAAAAACGCAATCAAAAACTCACAAAACTTTTTGAATCGATCGGCGACCTTCGCTTGGGCAACTACTCCGACAACACCATAGACGCTTTCGGTGATGCATATGAGTTCCTCATGACCATGTACGCCTCAAACGCCGGAAAGTCTGGGGGTGAATTCTATACCCCTCAGGAAGTTAGCGAGCTCTTGGCGGAAATCACCAC
>JAYVTL010000022.1:0-2382 GCA_043788845.1 Candidatus Uhrbacteria bacterium | reverse complement strand
GTGACGAAGGATATTCGAAAAGTGCTAGAGCAGAATCCTAAGGTGGCGAAGATTTGGGATACGTTGACTCCACTGTCGAAAAACGAGTGGATTTGTTGGATTGCGTATTTTAAGAAGGAAGAAACGCAGGCTAATCATCTGGTGCGTTTGAAAGAAGATTTGCTTAAAGGGAAGCGGCGGCCTTGTTGTTGGATTGGGTGTCCACATCGACCGGATCATCCGAAGAAGGTGTATACCGCGAAGAAGAAATAATTTATCAATACTTTTATGTCTCAAGAACTTTTATTTCCTGCCTTTGCGACCTTAGTTGCGCTGGCGGTGTATTATTCACAATCAATTTTTGTTGCTTTGGCGAGAAGGAAGTACGGGATTAGCGCGCCGAAGACTATTGGGAATGAAGATTTTGAACGGGTGTTTCGAGTTCATTATAATACGCTCGAACAGATGCCGTTGTTTGTAGTGCTGTTGTGGTTTTTTGCCTTGTTGGTTTCTGCGTATTGGGCGGGGTGGTTGGGTCTATTGTGGTCGGTTGGACGAGTTGGCTATATGTTTGGGTACTATAAAGCGGCGGCAAAACGACATAGCTATGGTTCGGCTTTGTCGTTTCTCGCAACGATTTTGATGTTTGGAGGTTCGTTGTGGGTGGTGGTGGCGCGGTTGATATCGTCGCAGTAGAACTGGTTTTTGGTTGAGGTTGAGAGTTTGCTTTGGTATTTTTTTTCGTGTACTCTTTTTGCTATGAAGATTGTGACGTTGAATATTTGGGGTGGACGGGTGGGGGCGCCGTTGTTGGAGTTTTTTCGTGCTCACCCCGAGGTGGAGGTGTTTTTGTTGCAGGAGGCGATGTTGGGGGCGACCGAGCGGACGCGGTGGGAGCCCGAGGTGCATGCCGACATCTTTCAGGAGATTGCCGAGGTATTGCCGGAGTATGTGGGGACGTTTGCGCCGTCGGTGGTGGGGGAGTGGGGGTTGGCGGCGTTTGTGAAGAAGTCAGTAACGGTGGATGAGATGGGAGTGGTGTTTGTGCATAAACATATGGATTCGATGGTGGGGCGTGATGGGAAAACGATTGGGCGGAATCTGCAATTCATCAAGTTGATGGTGGCAGGGAAGCGGGTGAATGTGTTGAATGTGCATGGAATTTGGACCGGGGATGGGAAGGATGATACGGCAGAGCGATTGGAGCAATCGCGGAAGATCATTGAGTTTGCGAAGACGTTGGAAGGGGAGATTGTGCTGGGTGGAGATTTTAATTTGAATCCGGAGACCGAGAGTTTGCGGATGATTGAGCGTGAGTTGGGGTTGCGGAATTTGATAAAAGAAAATGGTGTGACGTCGACGCGGACGTCGTATTACACCAAACCGTTGAAATTTGCAGATTATATTTTGGTGTCGCCGAGGATGACGATTAAGCAGTTTGAAGTGATGAAGGAAGAAGTGTCGGATCATGCGGCGGTGATGGTGGAGATTATTTAAAAAAACGCTCTGGATAATAGAGCGTTTTTTTGATGATTCTCGCAAAGATTATGGGGTGGTGAGGGAGGTGGCTTCCATGCTCGAGGTGCCGTAGGTGGCGTGGGGGGTGTCGCTTTTAACTAGGCCTTTGCCGCGTACGAAATAGTTGTAGCTTTCGGTGTCGGTGATGGCGGTGGGCATGGTGGGAGAGAGCTGCATTTTTGAGTGAGCGATTGATTTGACCTTGATGGCGGTGAAGGTGCCGGCGGGGACGGTGACGCTTTCTTCGCTGACCGCTTCATTAGAAGTGGTCATAGTCATATGACTGGTTGTCATGCCGAGGCGAGCGGCGCCGGGCATGTTATTGGTGGTTTCAACGACGAATTCGTTGGACCAGGTGCTGCCGATGTGGAGATCGGGTGGGAGGTATTGGCCGGTGGAGCTGACGGTTTTGGCGGAGATATCGGCATTGGCCAAGGAGCTGCTCATGTTGACGAAGGAGTTTAAGACCAAGCCATCGCTGGTGCAGGAAATATTTGAATCCAAGGAGAGGTTGGCGCCAAAGTGATAGGTGAGTTTGGCGTGGTCGGCGGTGGATTCAGTCACCTCCCAGTTGAAGGTGGAGTTGCGGCCGGCTGTGTGGGTCGCGAAGGTGGCTTTGGTGCCGAGGGCGAGCGGATAGTAGGGGTGGTCGCAGTTGGTGGCGGTGGCGCTTGAGACTGGAGTTGGTTGGGCGGCTTGTGGGGTTGGGGAGTCGGGGGTGGCAGAGGGGGTGGTTGGGGTGCAGCCAGAGCCGAGCAATACCAAGGTGAGGAGACCAACAGACAGGCGGAGGGTGGTTTTCATATGAAGGTAGGGTAGCACAAGGTTGGGGGCTGTCCCTAGACAGTTGGTGGTGAAATTGCTATATAGAGAGGACGATAATTT
>JAYVTL010000021.1:0-2528 GCA_043788845.1 Candidatus Uhrbacteria bacterium | reverse complement strand
GCAAAGGCGGCAAAACTGCCAAGGAGTACATCAATCATACATTCAAAGGGAGGGCATCTGCCACCGGAGGTTCAGCTGGTTTTTGTAAAGGATTTTCTAATTGCTTCAACACATCAGCCACCGACGAATGACTGCGCAGCTCCGCATATTCTGGCAACGCTTCCACACCACTCAACCCAAGATGATTAAGAAAATCAAAGGTCACCGCATACACACTTTGCCCAAGTCGCTCATCTTCTTTCACTTCAATCAATCCACGCATCAACAGATTGCGCAAAATCTGAGATGAATGAACACCGCGAATTTGCTCAAGCTCCGGCCGCGTCAATGGTCCACGATAGGCGAGAATGGTCAGCGTCTCGAGCGACGAACGTGAAAGCTCGCCTTGCGCTTCCACATTAATCACTTTTGCCACCGCCTCTGCTACCTCCGGCCGTGTCACCAACTCAAAATCATGTCCATTTTTCTGCAACATCAACGCACTCCCCGACGCATCGAGTCGAGCCGACAAGGTTTCGAGCGCGGTCTTCACATCTGCCGCATCAACATCAGCAAATTCTGCGAGACGTTTAATGGTAAACGGTTTCGCCGCGGCGAATAACATGGCTTCAAGGTTTCGGTCGAGAGTCATACAAATGATTCTGCAAATGGATCAACTTGCGGCGCTTCGGGGTGCGCTTCAATCCGAATATCTTGGAACAAAGAACTCTGGTCAACAATCAAAAAACGCTGCTTCACCAATTCCAGCATTGCGAGAAAAGTTGCCACCGCTTCTTGTTTCGAACTCGCCTTGCCAATATATTCGTGAAAAGTCGTCTTCAGCTTGCTACGAATATGCTTGAACAAGTCATTCATCTTTTCTTGCACCGTGACCACCCGCTCCAACATGGCTTGCGGCAAATTAAGTAAAGGCTGCAACCGACCAATCACCTTTTGGAACATTAAGCGCATCATCTCGGGCGTAAACTCGCTTGGCGGTGCAAACTTCACATCTTGCTTCAAAATAAGCGGCTTCGCCCGTGGAAACGCCCGCATCCCCGACTTCCACATCGAATCGATCCGGCGTGAAGCATTCACAAATAACCGGTACAGACGCAATTGGGTTTCTAAGTCTGGCCCTTCTTCTAATTCGACATCGTGTAAGTCTGGCACTAAAAGCTTTGATTTCAAATAGACCAACTTAGAGGCAATCACCAAGAAGTCCGCCATTTCTTCAAGCGGGATGGTGCTCTGCCCCCGCACATACTCCACAAACTGGTCAGCCACCACCGCCAGGGCAATATTCGAGATATCCAATTTTTCTTGCTCAACAAGTTGTAAAAGCAAGTCCAATGGGCCCTCAAAATGCTCGATCCGAAAGGTAACAGCCACAAAAGAATCATAGCCCAGCCACGTCCGCTTTGGTAGAGGCGTGGTCTCCACGCCCTCCGACATGCCGAACAGGGTGGGATAACCCCGCCCCTACGTTTTTTTAATCACAATATGCGCCTCATCCAACCGCTTTTGTTCAATTTCCGACGGCGCGCCCATCAGCGGATCACGCGCATCTCCGGTCTTTGGAAAAGCAATCACTTCACGAATATTTGGCTCATTTGCCAGAATCATTACAATCCGATCAATCCCCGGCGCCATCCCACCATGCGGCGGCGCACCAAATTCAAACGCTTCCAACATGTGACCAAAACGCGCTTGAATCAAATCATCCGGAATACCAAGCAATTGAAAAATCTTATTCTGCAAATCACGCTGATGAATACGAATCGATCCCGATGATAATTCATACCCATTCAACACCAGATCATACGACCACGCCCGCACCTTCATCGGATCTGAATCCAGCAAAGCAATGTCCTCTGGATGCGGCATACAAAATGGATGATGTGCAGCTTGAATCTCGCCCTGCTTATCCATTTCAAACATTGGAAAATCTACGATCCAGCAAAATGCCAATTCATTTGGATCATTCTTGTCCTTGCGCAAGTCCGGCTTGTCATTGCCATACTGGTTCATCGAATCACGATAACTAATCCGTGGAAATGGCGTTTCTGAAATCTTTTTCTCTGGCGCAACGGCCTTCACCAATTCAATAAACATCCGTTCATTCAAGGCGAGCACATCCTCTTGCGACACAAAAGACATTTCCATATCCAACTGGGTAAACTCTGGCTGACGGTCACCACGCTGGTCTTCATCACGAAAACAGCGTGCAATTTGAAAATACTTTTCCATGCCACCCACCATCAACAATTGTTTAAACTGCTGCGGCGATTGCGGCAACACGTAAAATTGTCCGTCATGCAGCCGTGACGGCACCAAATATTCGCGTGAACCTTCGGGCGTGCCCTTGGTTAAAATCGGCGTTTCAAATTCAATGAACCCTTCTGCGTGTAAAAAGTCACGGAAGAATGAAATCACCTTGTCACGCAAGGTCATATTCTTAAGCATGCGCCCGGTGCGCAAATCCAAGTAGCGATATTTCATGCGCAACTCTTCATTCACGCCAATCGTCTCCACCAATTCAAATGGTG
>JAYVTL010000020.1:0-3804 GCA_043788845.1 Candidatus Uhrbacteria bacterium | reverse complement strand
TGGTCGCGTCTATGGCACGCAGACCTGTGATGTGACCTTGAATGGCTGGAATTATACGGTCGGCAATACGGTGAACTTCAATGCGCGCGCGACCGACTATGCTGGCAAGGTGGCTTGGAGCGATACGCGTAGTTTGTCGATTTTGGGTGCGGATGGGACGAACAATAATGGGAACAATTCAAATTTTGGAAATGGTAGCTCGTGGATTACTTCGTCGCCCGATGTGAGCTCGATTGCTCAAAATGGGTCGGTAAATTTCCAAGTGGGTGCGTCGGATGCGGACGGTATTTCTCGCATGGAGATGTATGTGAATGGCAGTGTGGCGCAAAGCTGCACGTTTGATGGCTCGAATATTAGCCGGTCTTGCAGTGTGAATATTTATGCTGGCAATTACAGCAATGGCTCGAGCGTGTATGCCAATGCCAAGATTACCGATCGCTTTGGGAATGTGTTTTGGTCGAGCTCGCGCAGCTATGCCATCTCGAACACTGGTTCGACCAATACTAATGGGACGAATTATGGGTCGAGCACCAATGGCAGCAGCTGGATTGGTAGTTCGCCTGATGTGACGAGCTTGTCGAATGGTGGATCAGTAAATTTCACGGCGAATGCCTATGATGCCGATGGGATTGCTTCAATTGAGACTTGGGTGAATGGGATCGTGACTCGCACCTGCAGCTTCAATTCGAATCAGACGACCAGCGCCTTGTGCACGACGCAGATTGCTGCGAATACCTATACGAACGGTACCAGCGTATTTGTGAATGCCAAGATTACCGATCGCTTTGGGAATGTGTTTTGGTCGAGCTCGCGCAGCTATGCGATTTCGAACTTGGGCACCAATTATCCGAGCGTGCCAACGGCACCAATTTTGCCAACTGTACGTCCGACCGATGTGGTGGGGGCGATTGTCAGCTGGTCGGATGGTTGGAATGGGTTTAGCAATACTTCCCATGTGACCTATTCCGCTTACGGGACCGATGCAGATGGTGTGTCCAAGGTGGAATTGATCGTAAATGGGGTGGTGGTCAAGACTTGCAATAGCGCAGCTTGTTCTTGGACGAGTGGGGCCTATGGCAGCCGGAGCTCGGTCAGCTATGGGGCTCGGGTGTTTGACCCTCGTGGGAATACGACATTTAGCGGGTACAAGACAATTTGGCATAAATAAGCCCAAAAACCCCGATTTACCTCGGGGTTTTTTGTCGCAAATTGGGCTCTACCCATTGACAAAAGCACGATTTTAGGGTATACACCTTGATTACTCTTCACCACAAACTATGATTCTCAAACGCTTGTTTCTTGCCACGACTGCCATTGCTTCGATGTTGCTGGCCGCGACACCAGCCATGGCCGCGGGTCCATTGAATTGGACCGACTTGTCGGCTCGTTTAAATGTTCGTAAGGATCGCCCGGTGTGGGCGGTGGCCTATGCGGCGCCGTATTGGTATTTGACCGATGGTCATGATGTGAACCATGGCGGTCATATTTGGCGCACCGATGGTCAATGGACCAAGGACATTACGCTTGAGGTGAAAGCGATGGGCTTGAATCGCGTGGATGAAATAGTGGGCGATGGCGTGACGGTTTCTTTTGTCCAACGGGTGGACGCCGGCTTGGTTGAGGTGGTGAATTTGCATCCAATGTTGGGGAGCTATGATGCCAAGGCACGTGTGGCGACGACTTCGGTGTTACGCAATCCATTGCCGACGCTGACGTTTTCGTATGCACAGGGTTTGTGTACGATTGCTGAAGTGAAGGATGGGCGGACTCAGACTTTGTATGTGGGATATGACGTGTGCGTGCAAGATACGGCGCCATTGGCGGCATGGGATGGCAAGGCGTGGTTGATTCTTGCAAAGAATAAGATTTTGTATCGGTTTGAGGGCGGGGTGATGACGAACTTGGGTCGGGTGCGTGATTATTTCACGAGCATGGCCAGCGATGGCAAAGGCACCACCATGTTTGGTGGAGCTTTGTCGACGATTTCGAATACTCATCCAAGCACTCCCCTGCTGGCCAAGTTGGTGAAGGTGACTGAAGCTGATTTCACAGCGGTGACCACGGCAACCGAGTCGGTAGCCACGGCGGATACGGCCTATTGGGCGTGGACGGCGCCGACGGTTTCGAGCTTGAATCGCAATCAGAGCACGATGTTTTCGATCGGGGCTTGGAATGGCGATGGCTTGAAATCGATTGAGTTGACTGCGAATGGCAACACATTAAAAACGTGTACCAATACGACGACCACGCAAAATTGTAGCGTCGAAGTGAAGGGCGCGGATTATCAAACTGGCGCTTCGATTGAATTGAAGGGTTTGATCACGGATGCCAAGAACAATCAGACTTGGACCAAGCCGACTATTCTCGCAATGACGGATGGGAATTTGAATACGGTGGCTGGCTTGGTGACCGATGAAGCAAATTTGTGGGTGACGAATGAACTTGAACCAGCTGGCGTGACCAATGTGAGTCATTATGGCAGCGCCATCTTGCGCGTGAATGCGAAGGCCAAGGATGGTTTGCACCGTGTGGAGATTTGGGGCAATGGAAAATTGATTAACCAATGCTTCTTTAATGATGTGTACGTGGTGCAACCTTGTGACTTCACGATTAAAGGTACGGACTTTACGCAAGGCACAAGCTTGTCGGTGAATGCGCGCGTCTTAGATAAGAATGGGAAGGAAGCTTGGGGTGGTTTGCGCACGATCTTGATGGCAGACAGCATGCAACAAGGTTTAGCGAATTCGATTGTCAGTACTTGGTCGACGCCAGAGGTGAATGTGATTACGCCAAATCAAAGCGTGACTTTTCATGTGAGCGCAACGGATGCAGAAGGCGTGGCGAAGATTGAAATTTATACCAATGATGCCGTGAAACAAACGTGCAGTTTTCCAACGAGCTATGGCTCGCGTGAATGTAGCTTGTTGATGAGCGCGACCGATGTATCGTTGGGTTCAACGGTGGTGGTCAAAGCAAAAATTACTGACCAATTGGGCAATGTGACCTGGTCAATTCCAAAAAGCTATAGTGTGAATTCGACGGGTATCGCTTTGAGTTCGATGAACCAAACGGTCAATGCGTTTACACTGTCGAGCACGGCGGATGCGGCCTGGGCCAGCACGCTGACGATCGACGCCATTGCGAATCAAGTGATGGGCGTAGATCGGATTGAGATTATCTTGAATAATATGTTGGCGAAAACCTGCTCAAATCTTACGGCGGGTGGGTCATTTCGCGACGTGCCGGTGAAGGGCGCGGTCAAGATTTGGAATGCCAGCACGGTGAGTCGCTTCTTGGCGAAAGCTACCGTCATTTCAACGGCGGATGGACGCAATTACTATACCTTGCAAGACGTGACCGTGAATGCGAATGGCACGGAATTGGTCGGCGTTTTGTCGAGCACGGTTGGGCAAGGCAATGTGCTGGCGATTGGGACGCCGCTGGCCATCCAGGGCTTAGATAGCTCGTTGCAGCCATTGGTGTATGCGCAAGCGGTGGACGGGTTTACGGGTGGAAATGAGTTTGTTAGCCAGGTGGACGCGACCTGTTCGGTCACGGCTAGCAATTTGACGAATGACATTAGCTATCGGGCGGACATGTATACGAAAAATGGAAGCTTGGTGTGGAGCAATGGCAAGACCATTCGCAAGAACTAAGCACGACGAGAAGAAAAAAATCCCCCAACGTAGAGTCGGGGGATTTTTTTGTGCGAGAACTGAGGGCTGCAAGCTCCAACTAGGGGTACTCCGATTTTTTTTCACTGCGAAATGATCGCGTGAGGTTTTGCTTTGGTCTGGATGACTC
>JAYVTL010000019.1:0-7468 GCA_043788845.1 Candidatus Uhrbacteria bacterium | reverse complement strand
TTGATGGGGCAGATTCCGACCAAGGTGTCGGCGGTGTCTTCGAGTATTGCGATTGGAGATTACTTGATGGCTGGTGATGGTGGTGTGGCGGTGAAAGCGCGTGGTCCGGGGATGGTGATTGGGCAAGCACTTGAAGGACTAACGAGTGGGACGGGGACGGTGATCACTTTTGTGCGTTCAATGTGGTGGGCTGGGGACTTGTTAGGAACGGATGCCAGTGGGAATTCGATCTTGCGAGATCGCTTAACGGTAGCATCGAGTACTTTGGCTACGGTGAGTTCGACTTTGGTGGATTCACCGATGTTTGTGTTTCAAGGCAGTGGTTGGAATAGTTCAGCAGGAATGGTGGGAATATCGACGTTTAGTTTATTTGATCATGTGATTAGCGCGACATCCTCACAATTTACCTTGGCGAATGCCTCAAATACGGTATTGCTGACGGTATCGGAGGCGGGTGATGTCAGCGTTGGGCGACGTTTATTCCTTGGTTCGAAACAATATGGGGTGGCATCGACGTCAACGTATTTGTTTGTGGATGATACGTCATCGTCTTCGACCATGATTGCGACTAATGCGGATGGGTTTGAGACCGATGCGACATATGATTATGCTGAACGGTATCCAGCGGTTGATAAATTGAATCCTGGGGATGTGGTGACGATAGATGCGTTAAGTGGAGTCAATTTTTTGAAGCGTACCGAGAATGCGAACCAGGTGGTATTGGGCATTGTGTCGACCAAGCCAGGTTTTGTGACGGGTCGGTGGTCGGCGGGGACGTATCCAATTGCCTTGGCTGGGCGGGTGCCGACACGGGTGAATACGCAGAATGGTGCGATTGAGATTGGAGATGCATTGGCTGCGAGCAATGAGCCTGGGGTAGCGACTAAGGCATTGGAGGCTGGGAATATTGTGGGGTATGCGCTTGAACGATATGAGAATCCGGAGGTTGGTTTGATTGGGGTGTTTGTGAAGCCTGGATATTTTGCTGGAACGACACCGGCTCCGGTTGAAGGTGGTCAGACTGATGGAGTTGAAGCTGAAGGCATGGTGATGTTTACGGCCGGCAGCATGGAGGTGCAAGTATCTTTTCCAACCTTGAGGGCGCAGCCGTTGATTTATGCGACGCCGTTGGCTTCAGTAGAGGGTTCGTGGTGGATTTCGAAGCGGACGGATGGTGGATTTACGATAAATTTGCAACGTGCACAGGAGCATGATGTGCAATTTAATTGGTTGGTACGCAAGATGAAGAGTGGGATTAAACAGTTTAATGCTGATAATACACAGGTAGAGTTGGATCCAGTGACGGGAGAGACGATTAAGTAGAAAAATAAAGTTCGAGTGGGAGATGTGCTATACTGATTTTGAATTATTTATATGGAACATAGCACCTTATCTTCTGCGTCGGGGTCAGCCAGCAAAAACATGTTGGCTAAGTGGTTGGGACATATCATTACGGGTTGCATAGGAGGACTCGTCTTCTTAATGCCATTGTGGTTTTTGTCACAGACGCTGGATATTCTCGAGTTGAATAAACAGACGTTGTTGATATTTTTGGCGTTGATTGGGACGGTGGCGTGGTTGGGGAAAGCGATGGTGGAACGTCAGGTGACGTTGACGCGTTCGTGGTTGCATTTGGTAGTGGTGTTGTTTGGAGCGGGATATTTAGCGACAAGTTTATTTTCGAGTGATCGGTATTTGTCTTTGGTGGGGAATTTTGGACAGATGCAATGGGCGTTTGTGACTATCGTGGCTTTTGTCTTGGTTTATTTGCTGTTGGTGAATACGGTGAAGACTACCGCGGCGCTGTATCATTTGGTGTTGGTGTTTTTGGGATCGTCGACCTTGGCTGGATTGTTTGGGTTATTGCAAATGAGTGGTTGGCAAGTATTTGCGAAATGGATCCCGGCGACGTTGGACATGAATTTTAATACGGTGGGTTCAGTGAATTCGTTGGCGATGTTTATGACGGTGCCATTGGTGTTGGCGGTGTCATTGACGGTCTTGGGTTGTAAGGACAAGACTTGTGTCTTGGGTAAGAAGGGTCATGGCTCGATAGCTGCCAATTGTTTGGTGTGGGTGAGCATGATTGTGGGTTTGGCGGTGGTGACGGTGGCTGATTTTTGGGCGGCTTGGGCGTCGATTTTGTTTGGGATGGCGGTGGTATTGGTGGCGACGGCTTTGCGTCGGCGGAAGATTGGGAATGCGGTGCAGACTATTGTGCCGGGGATCGTGGCGGCGATAGCGGTGGCTTTGTTGATTTGGCCAACGCCGATTAAGATTGCATTGCCGGCCGAAGTCGCACCTTCGATGGAACATTCTTGGCAGATTGGGCAAGCGGCGCTGCAAGATCATCCATTGTTTGGTTCGGGGCCAGGGACGTGGATTTATGACTATGCCAAGTATCGGGTGCCATTGGTGAACTTGTCACAATTTTGGACCTATCGTTTTGAGCGCGGCATTTCTAGCTTTTTTACCTTGATGGCTACGTTGGGCATTGTGGGCATGTCGTTGTGGTTTATTTTGTTGTTGTCTGGCATGGTGAAAAGCGTTTCGCAATTGGCAACCGAGCGGGATGATGATCGATGGCAAGCGTATTTGACGGTCTATGCCGGGTGGGTGACGGTGGTGTTTGTGTCCTTTGTGTATAATTACAATGTGGCGCATCACTTTGTGTTTTGGTTATTGTTGGGATTGTTGGGGAGTTTGGTGGCCACGGGGAAGTTTACGTGGAATGCCAAAGATTCTTCGGCTTCGATGGGGGTATTGTCAGCTGCTTTTATTATTTTGGGAGTGGCCGCGGTGAGTGGGGCTTGGGTGTCGGTGCAGCGTTTGGTGGCGGACGTGAAATATTCTTCATCGGTGATGTCGTTTCGCAGCGGGCGGCCGGTTGAAGAAGCGATTGCGTCTTTAGAGAAGGCCACGGCGTTGAACAAATTTAACGATGTGTATTATCGTAATTTGTCGCAAGCGTATTTATTGAAGGCGAGTCAGATTATGAAGAGCGCACCGGATGAGACCAAGAGCAAATTGGTGGCGACGACGATTGCGATGGCCGTAGATGCAGCGAAACATGCGGCAGACTTGTCGCCGGCGAATGTTGATAATTGGTCAAATTTGGCGGTGATTTATCAAAACATTGCTGGATTTACCCCAGGAGCTGATGAATATGCGATTAAGAATTACCAAGAAGGTTTGAAGCGTGAACCAAATAATCCTTCGTTCTATAATGAGCTGGGGAAACTGTATATCTTGCGGGCGGATGCCTATCGAACGGTCTTGGCTTCAACGGATGAAAAAGCTAAAAAAGATGCCGAGGCTCATGTTAAGGTTGAATTGGACAAGGCTGCTGATCAGTTGAATCAAGCGATTGCTATTAAGGGTGATTATGCTGAAGCCTATTATAATTTAGGTATTTTGTATGAGCGCCAAGGGAAGATTAAGGAGGCGGTGAAGAAGTTGGAGCAAGTTCTCGCCAATAGTCCAAAGGATGTGGGGGTTGGTTTCCAATTGGGAATCCTGTATTACCGTGATGGACAAAAGGATAAAGCGATTAATATGTTTGAACAGATTGTGTCGCTTGATCCGACCTATGTGAATGCACGTTGGTATTTGTCGGCGATGTATGAAGAACGTGGACGGTTGGATGATGCGATTGCTCAAGTTCAACTGGTGTTAAAAGCACAAAAGAGTGACGTTGTTGCCAAGAGATTACAGGCTTTGATTGAGGCGCGAGATAAGAAAAATGCGCCGGTGGTGGTGCCATTACCAGAGCCATTGCCAGAAACGATCAAAGGACCGGCACCGTTGAATGAGGTGAAAAAACCATAAGCAATGTTGCAAAGATCAACACAATTTTTTCGCAAATTGTTGAAGAAAGAGGCGCCGACATCCGTCGATGCCTCTTTTGCCAAACGTTGTGTTGAGAATCTGGATGGGGCACGGGCTGAATTGACGGCTGATCAGAGTGCGTTGGCGCAGGATATTGAGAAGACGTTTGAGGCATTGGATGAGCGGTTGTATCAGTTGGCAACACGCTTGCGAGAATTGCCGAAGGAGGAAGTGGAGCGCGAGTCGCGGTCGATTCGAGAGGCACATGATAGCTTGCGGCGGGTGGTGCGGCGTTTTCAAGCCGCAATGAAAGGGAGTGAAGAATTGGAACATGAGCTGCAAGGTTGGCAGGAACATCCGGGCGAAGCGGGGATGCATGCAGATCATCCATTGGTGCGGGCTGAAATTGCACGTTCAGAATTAGCGGTGCGCGATGTTGAACAAATGAAGAAGGCGAAGGCGGCGCCAGCGACATCAATCAAGATTCCGGTAGAGACAACGCAGGGACGGATGGAAGTGAAGGTGCATGAGGTGGATGCGCGGATGATTCCGGATGAAAAAAGTTTGCTGGCGGCGATTTATGAGGCGACACGGGAGGCTGAGCGTTGGCATGGGCTGACGCCGGAGAAGTTCTCGCAAGATGCGGTGGACCAGGTGCGACTGGTGAGAGATTTGAATGGAATATTGAAACGATTGGATAAAGCGAATGGAATTAAAAGAGATCGAATGGGGATGGGGATACAGATGCGGGAGTGGCATTGAGGCGAAAAACAGGCACCAATAAAAATCCCTCCGATGTGGAGGGTTTTTTATTGGTGGACATTGGCGGTAATACATCGAACCGCTTAAAAACATATCTTTCTGATTTCTGGCAGTATTATAAAAGCAGCCCCAATATTCAAAAAGTGCTTACAACATCTCACTAATTATTCATATAAGATACACAATATGATGATTGAATCGTGAAGCTCCTTTAGAGGTCTCAGGGGTGCAGGCGCCCCCAAAGGGGCGTGAGCCTGCACTCCTGAGACCGTCTTAGTTAATTAAATAAAGTTTTCTTCTTTTACCTTTCTTCGTGTATTTATCTTGCACGGCTTAAGATCGAGAAGGTAGGGATAGAGAGGAAGATCAGTACAGTTCCCCCGACAGGACTGCGACAGCAGTCCTGTCGCCCTCTGGTTAGAGTTATAAGAATTGTTCTTAACCAAAGGCCTCAGTAAACGCTAAATAACTGACCAATGCCTGCATTTAGGGTAGAATCTTCTCTATGGGCGCGAGAACTCCTGAAATTACAGTTAACCCAGATCTTTTAAGGTGGGCTCGTGAAACCATTGGATTTGACGTAAAAACTGCGGCGAAAAAAGTAGCTGTTGAGCCAGCGGTGATTCGTGAGTGGGAAAAAGAAGCGAGTAGTATATCTATAGCAAAACTAAGGAAGATAGCTAATGCTTATAAACGATCCCTGGCTCTCTTCTTTCTATCTCAGGTTCCTGCTGTCCCGGCCTTCCCTCCAGATTTTAGAACCCTAGATAGTACAAAGACAGACGATCTTTCTCCTGAAGTTCGTTTAGCTGTAAGAAGAGCTCAAAGAAATCGAGAATTTTATGTTGAACTCCAAGAAGCTTTTGGAGAGAAATGGGCGTCCTTGAATTTCTCTTTCTCTTTAGAGGAAGACGCTGGAAATCTAGCGGCTCAGTTGAGAGAGAGGATTGGCATAGACACGGCAACCCAATTCGCATGGCAGGATAAAAGTGAAGCCCTAAAAAGATGGGTCAATGCTGTAGAGAGACTAGGAATATTGGTTTTTCAAATGTCACTCCCTTTGGGAGAGATGCGTGCTTTTTGTTTACGCGACCACTCTCTACCGCCTGCCATAGTTTTGAATACAAAAGACGATCAACACGGACGTATTTTTAGTCTAATGCATGAGATGAGCCACATCCTCCTTAAACAAGAGGATATTGAAAAAATAAAAATAAAGCGAGGAGAGCAAGAGGCGCACAAATCAATTGAAGGGTTTGCGAACAGTTTTGCGGGTTCTTTTCTCGTTCCAGCGGACTCTCTATTACAGAATCAATATGCCAAAGAGTACCTATCTTCAAAATCTGACAACTCGTTCCAGCGTCTTAAAGGACAGTATAAAGTCAGTGGAGAAGTTATCCTTCGACGATTTTTAGACTTGGCTCAGATCACAGAAAGAGAATATCAAGAAAAAAGAAATGTAATAAATCGGGAGATTGAACAGTATCGTGAAAGAGAGCAGGCAAAGAAGAGAGATAAGAAAGGATTTAGAAGTGTGAGCATGGAGTCGTTTCAGCGTGCGGGCGCGCTTCTTACAGCACATACGTTTAAAGCAATAGAGCAAGGCAAGATAAGCGAAGCGGACGCGGCGCGTTTTTATGAGATTAAACAGCAGCACATTAGTAAGATAAAGAAGCTCTCGGAACTTCGAGGTCAGCAAGGCGACTATGACAACGGGCATTGAAAAGGCTTACAACCTTGATGCCTGTGCGTTGATTACGCTACAGACATTTTATCCCTTAGACCTGTTTCCCCAGGTTTGGGAGAAGCTGGATGATCTCTTAAAAGAAAAGAGAGCTTATTTTATTGAAGAGGTCTTTAATGAGATAGCGAAAAGAGATGATGAAATCCACAAGTGGTTGAAGGTGAAAAAAGGTTACGCAATGAAAACGCTGACGCAAGACGAGTTTCTTAAGGCTCAAGAGATTCTTAAAACTCATCAAGCTTTAGTTGATGTTAATGCTATCCAAACGGCTGCTGATCCTTTTGTAATAGCTGATTCTCTCGTGAACGATTCGATTGTAGTTACAAGAGAAGACAAGGTTATGCCTAATGCGAAACGGCCTAAGATACCAAACGTATGTGAAGCATATGACGTTGAGTGTATATATGGTCAGCATTTCGCAACTGATTTTTTTAGAAGAAACGGATGGGCTTTTAAGTGAAGATAGAATTTTTTAGTTCAGCATTTTTCCATTCAATTTCGTTTGGTACGTTTTATTTTTCATTCAAATCTCCCTCTTCCCAAAATCTTTAAAATCCGGCACCATGCTCTCACAATTGAATTGCCTAAACTTGGGGCGAAATCCTCAGGCATGGCACTAAACCCGTGCAAGTTACTGACCCCGTCGTTCAGCAACCTTGCACGGTCGTACCCCGAAAGGGATACGTGGTGATCGAAAGATTACCTAGCTAGCGGCGGGTTTTGTGCGCCCATTAAGCTAACTTTACTCATTAAAACCGTGCAAGGTTTATGAAAAAAGGATCATTTTTTGCGTTACTTTTAATACTTCCGTCACTCCTTATGGGAGCGGGATGTGATGGAGCTAAAGTTACAGAACGGCCGTCATCTATTTCAACGGCTGAATCTCTCCATGAGGGAAAAGAAGAGAAGCTCGTTTATATCAAGTATCGACGGGATCCGGTTGATGTCGCGAATCCCAATTTTGAACCTCTAAATACTGATCGAAGCTCCTTCATAGACGGAGCTTGGTATGACGGTCTCCACGAATATCTTATTTTAGATTTAAACGGCACGTACTATCATTACTGCGAGCTGCCAAAAGAAGTATGGGAGGAATTTAAAGAAGCGGATTCTTTTGGCTCGTATTACAATGCC
>JAYVTL010000018.1:0-1745 GCA_043788845.1 Candidatus Uhrbacteria bacterium | reverse complement strand
TGGCAGTGCCGTCGGCATTTGTGTTGATGTCCCAGCTCAAGCATGATGGCGTGCATTGGGATTTTGGACGCGCATGGTCATGGCCGTTATGGCAAAAACTTTTTTTGAGTTTGGCACCGTGGATTGGTAATCATTTTACGCTGTGGGCGAGCTGGGGTAGCTTGGTGGCGCAAGCCAGTTTTTTTATCCTGGTGCTGTTTGCGCTTGCTACATGCAGCATGAAAACCGAGCGGCGCGCGCTGTGGATTGGATTACTCGTTTCGAGCTTGTTACTGGCCGCGTCTTCGGTCTTGTTGAAGGCGGCAGGAGACTTTGCGTTTTTAATTGACTATGAGCGCGGCAATTATGCAGAACGTTTACTGGTGCTCGCCGCGTTCGCGATATTTCCTGCCGCGTTGCCAGCGTTTGGGATGGTGTTTGAAAAAATCCGAGCTCGTGGGCCGCTGGTGGGGCTGGCCGCCGTCTTATTCTTTTTTGCCTTGGCTGCGGGGCAAGCCTATGCGGCCTTGCCGCGACATGATGCGTTAGTCATTGGTCGAGGCTGGAGTGTGGGTGCGGCCGATATGGAGGCTGTGCGTTTTATTGATCGTGATGCCGCAGGCAAAGCCTATGGAGTTCTTGCAAACCAGAGCGTGTCGGCGGCGGCGGTGTCGCAGCTTGGTTTCAAACGCTATGCCTATGACGACGTGTTCTTTTATCCGATTCCGACGGGTGGACCGCTCTACGATATTTATCTGAAGCTGACCTATGGCGAACCGAGTACGGATTTGATTAAAGATGCCGGCAGATTAACCGAGTCGCAAATAGTGTATGTGGCGATCAATGACTACTGGTGGAATGCGGAAATGGTTGATGAGTCGTTACATGCACTGGCGAATGATGAATGGGTGTTTGGCGACGAAGCGCTCGGGCTGGGGCATGCAGTACGAGTTTATAAATTTGATTTGAGTGCACTCAAGAGTGCATCGCAAGCCGCGCCAACACGGTGAGGTTCGAGTTGGGCGCGGCGGAGTTCGTCGGAAATATTGATGGGATTTTCTAATTGCGGTTTGAGTGCAGCCGACAGCGCCGAGGCATCATTCGGTCGGACGAGGGTGCCAGCGGCGCCGAGGGTTTCGCGGATGCCACCGACATTTGAGGCGATGACATGGCAACCCGCAGCGAGCGCTTCGAGAATCACGGTCGGTTGGTTTTCGAGCACAAGGGATGGGACAATGACGATGCCTGTTTTGCGCATTTCGCGTTCGACATCGTCGGTATTTTTCTTGCCGAGCAGGCTGATTTTTGAATCGTTCAAACTTCGAATCTTTTCTGTGAGTTGGCCCTCACCGATGAAAACGAGTTCGCTCACGAAGTCGCGGAGGTTAGGCCAAGCTTTCAATACGACGTTGACACCTTTGTCGGCGTCGAGGCGACCGACGAACAGCAGCCGATGGGCATCGCGCGTTTCAGAACCAACCATGGCCGATGGGATGCGGATGGGATTGGGAATGATGACGGCTGGGAGCTCGCGAAAAAAGCCAAAGCTTTTATGAATCGTGAGCAGCCACTTGGTTGGTGAGATGACGACCGAGGGAGCGCCGAGCGAGATATGGCGCAAGGCCGACCAAAAAGCGCGCCAATAGAGACGCAAAAATTTTACAGATTCGCCGACAATAATTTGGCCAGAGGGTTCGATCAATTGAACATCATGCAAGACATGAACCCAACGAATGCCAGCGGACTTGATGGCGTGTGGCGTGCCG
>JAYVTL010000017.1:0-2524 GCA_043788845.1 Candidatus Uhrbacteria bacterium | reverse complement strand
GGATGAGTCGAGAGGAAGCGTTGAATGCACTCAAAAGTCCGTTGATGAAGTTGTATGATGAATTTGAGGCCGGGGAATATCATTATGGGTTGATTTATGTGAGAACTGATGCCGCCGTGGATGAAATTGCGTAAAGACTTGCAGAACGTTCGCGTTTGAGGCAGGATTCTGGCCAAGACAATTATGACTCTCCCTTCAATCCTCACTCTTTCTTTTTGGTTTTCGCCAACGCCGCCACCGTTGTTGCCGTTTTTTGATCGGTTTTTATTGGTAGTGCCGTTGGTGATGGCGGTGTTAGGTGCGGCTATTTTGGTCTATAGTTTGCGGGCAGATTTGGAGAAAATGTTGCGTCGTGCGATTGGTGATGTGGGTATTGCCGGGTTGTGGCTGGGTTTGACTGGTTTATTGTTGTATAGCTTTAGTTATGAACGCGTGCCGTATTTAGGTATGCGAGTGCTTTGGGTGTTGTGGTTTGGGTGGGTGTTGTATGAGAAATGGAAAATCTGGAAGCGTTTTTCGAAAGAGATTCCTGCGATGAAAGCGGCGCGGGCTGAACGTGAACGGATTGCTAAGTGGTTGCCGAAGGGAAAATAAACACTCTACACTTGGTGCCTATGGCATTGACCGAACGGCGTGCATTGGGAAACCGTGGCGAAGATTTAGCCGCGGTTTTCTTTTTGGGTAAAGGTTTTCGCGTGATGGAACGCAATTGGTCGCGGCCGTTTGGGGAGATTGATTTGATTCTCGAGAAGGAGGGAAAGGTGCATTTTGTGGAGGTGAAAACGCGAAAGAGTTTAGAGTTTGGGTATCCAGAAGAGTCGATTACGCGGAGCAAATTGCGGCATTTGGCAAAAGCGATTGAGGTATATTTGATTGAACATCCATTGGTGACTGCGTATCAGGTGGATGCGTTGGCGATACTCGTGATGGAGGAGAAGGTTGAGTATCATTATGTGGAGTTTATTCTTTGAAAAGGGTTTTTGGATTGGTGATGGGGAGCTTGACAGAAAGGTTGGAATCTGGTATATACGTGAGCATCAGCTGCTTTGACCGATTCGTCGGTTGGAGGCAACTGCGCACGGTAGTACTCACGTTCGTACCTTCACCCACCACGGAAAAAGAAAGGAGGTCTTTCATGCGCATGCGAGATCCCCCGAAGAACGGTCATTCCTTTTCATTCAAAGCTCAGCTCCTCACCGGCGGCAACACCTCGGGCTCGAGCGGCGGTCGCGGGTCTCACTGATCACACCCCGGGCGCGGCGCGACAGAGTAGGACTCTGAGAGAGTGAAGTTCGTCAGAGCAGTAGTAGCGCGACTCATAGTCGCACCCCGGGCCCCAGCCAACTCTCGCTGGGGCTCTTTCATATCTAAATTTTTTTTGTTTGTATCATGCTCGCGCAGGTGGGAAGCTGGTCAATTATCTGTTGGTTATAGGTGATCACAGAATCAACATGGCATCACCAAAGGAGTAGAAACGATAGTTGTTTTGAATAGCTTCGGCATAGGCTTTGAGGATGAAGTCGCGGCCGGCAAAAGACGAGACGAGGACGAGGAGGGTGGATTTGGGCAAGTGGAAATTGGTGATGAGACCGTCGATGATTTTGAATTTGAAACCGGGAGTGATGAAGATATTGGTGAAACCTTGAGTAAGGCCAGACTCTAAGGCGCGGACGGTGGTGGTCCCGACGGCGATGACGCGGCCGCCGTTCTTTTTTGTTTGGGCGATTTTTTCGAAAGTTTGTTGGGGTACATCAAGCCACTCGGAGTGCATTTGATGCTCTTCGAGGGTTTGGGTTTTCATGGGGCGGAAGGTGCCGAGGCCGACGTGGAGGGTGATTGAGGCGAAGTCGATGCCTTGGGATTTTAACTGTTCGATGAGGGCTGGGGTGAAGTGAAAGCCGGCGGTTGGTGCAGCGACCGAGCCGACGGTTTTGGCGTAGACGGTTTGATAGGCTTGGTCGTTTTGCTCGGAGGCAGCGACATATGGAGGAGTTGGGACTTGGCCGATCGAGTCGGCGAGGGCGAAGACGGCTTCGGGAGAAGTATGAAAATCCAGGAGAATCGTGCCGTCATCGAGTTTAAGCATGACATTGGCTTTTGTCCCATCTGCAAAGGTAATGTCAGTACCTACCAAGATTTTTTTGCCGGGTTTTGCCAGGGCGAGCCATAGTTCCTCTTGATATCCGCTCATTCCCTCGGGATAACCTGGGCGGAGGAGGAAGATTTCGATGCCAGTAGTTGTTTCCAAGCGCGCTTTGAAGACTTTGGATTCATTGACGATGAGCAAATCGCCTGGTCGCAAAAAACTGCCAATTTGGTTGAAATGGTGGTGTTGGATGGATTGGTCGGCACGGTTTAAGACCATCAAACGGGAGGAATCGCGGGGTTCGGCGGGGGATTGGGCGATGCGATCAGGGGGGAGGATGTAGTCGAAATCGGCGGTTTGCATGTGGGGAGATTGCCATGGCGCTTGGCTTCTCGCAATGATGCTTGTTGGTTGGTGGTGGCAATGTGCGGGGCTTGC
>JAYVTL010000016.1:0-4577 GCA_043788845.1 Candidatus Uhrbacteria bacterium | reverse complement strand
CAAAGCCATCTGAAAAGCCAACCGCTCATGAGCAAATTCATCGGCGCTTTCACGCGCATGCAAGGTCAACAATCGCAACGATTGTGAGTGAAGTGCTTTCATTTTTCGCTGTCTCCGTGATTGTGGAAAGAACCTCGCGATAATGCGCCCAACTGTTTCACCTGTCAAACAAAACCGCCCCGTTTGTCTCGGGGCGGTGGTCTGCGGGGATAGGGAACTATGGACTAACAAACACCACATTCGACCGCTCATACTGCCCTCCCACCCAAGTAAAAGCAGAAATTGCCCCTTGCGTATTCACCTGCACCAGCGGACTACACGGCCCAGCACACAGCGCCAGCTGGGTCCCTGTATCCAAATCACCATCCATCACCAAGGTTTGCCCAATCATCTCACCCGTTGGCGGCACAATTTCCAATGCCACATTCCCATTATTCGGTTTGCCCACCGTGATCGTCGGTCGTGGCGCATTGCCGCCCGTGACGCTCGCCAAAATAATCGGCGAAGTAAACGACGATGTCCCGCTCATGATTTGCGAGAACAAACTCGTGCTCCGATAAAAAGGCGTTGACCCAGCGCATGTTTGCGCAATCCCACAATCTTTCCACAAAAAGGGGAGCGCCCCACCCGGCAATAACGCATACATCTTATGGCTCGTGACCTGGCGTGGCCCGGTATACAACGAACTAAAACTTGCCACGCTCCCCACCGTCACCGTTTGTGGTTTTACTTGAAGCTGCAAATCGCTCGACACCGCCGCAGCCATTAAGCTTGGACGTTGTGCTTCATCGGTTTGAAACATCGCACCATTCACATCGGTGGCCACCGCATAAAAAGTTTCATTCAACGGCGCGCTTTGAACCATGTACGAGTACGCACAATTGCTGACGTTCAAACAGGTTGCGAGCGCAGCAGGGGATGACACTTTGTGAATTTCAATCTTCGCAATCGCTGCCAAATTCCCCGTCACTTGCACATTCACCGGCACGTTTTGGTTTTGCGTCGCAAACGAAGTTCCCAAGGTGACGCGTACTTCAGCCGGTCCCACCAACACTATCTGCACCGGCGTTTCCACCACACTACTTGTCTCTGGCAAAGTCATGCTCTGCGTCGGCCAGGTCACGGCGGCTGTTTCCGCACTCGGCACATACGACGCAGCTTCGGTAATCGGAAAACTCGTTTTGTAATTCGCAAAAAACACATCTGGCACATCAACCACTTTCTTATTCCACTCCACACCATACAACGCTTTCGCGATCGCTTCACTCGTCACCCAATGCAATACGCCAAAGCGCGACACCGCATACACCTTTGGATCGGTCGTCACTTTAATCAACGTCTTCCCCGGCTTATACGTCACATTCCCACCCAATGCATGTGTCGCCAATTCTGCATCCGTCACCTTCATGATCGGCGTGCTCGCTCCAAACCACGTCCCATACACCGACGCATTTGGAAACACATACCGCTTCCCATCATCCCCCAAAAAATACACAGCCGCCGCTGACCCCTTAATCAAACTCCCCGCCGTCTGCGCACTCGCCGTCAGCACCATCGGACCCGACACCAGCCCCACCATTCCCGCCACCGCGAAAACTCTCAAAAAAAATGTTGTCATAATGGCCCAATAATACGTCATCAGCTGCGCCACGTGAACACCGGCGACTCTACATGCCGGCTGCGTAAAGCTCCTCGCAGACTCGTCGTACGCGGCACCACGTAAAAACACCAGTTTGAGCTGGTGTTTTATCCTTGTCACATTCTACGCGGAGGGTGCTGTATTCTTGAATTAGTGCGAACCCATTTCGCCGCCACAGGTGGCAAGAACCCCCTCCACGAAAAAACCAAAAGGTAACAAAACCACACCACTAACAATTTCAAGTTTTTCTTTGGCACTTTCAACTACAAACATACGCCACGTTCGTGGCGTATGTGAAAAATCAGAATATGAAATACTTATTATTTTTCGTCATCATGCGGACAAGTTCTCAGAAAATTCTTCAAGACGTTTATACATTTTATAAACATCAGGTTCTATTTTTGCGAGCTGGCGAGCATAATCAAAAACCAACTTTGCAACATCTGGTTTTCTCGTTATACGAAGTATCTGATCGTCTACACCTTCAACTTTAAAAAGTTTAATTTGTGGCAAATAAATTACGTAATCATCGTAGCCTTTATCCCAGTGTACAGCAATATCAACTCCATTAACGTTATCACGCCCAACAAATGCTTTTCTTTCTTTTTCCGCATTAATATCAGAGATGACTTTTTCTCCTTTTCTTTCCGCAACCTTATCGAGAACAGCTTTTTCTTCAGGACTAACGCCTTCTTCTCTAGCGGCGTCCCTAAAAGGTTTTTCGGCTTCAGCAGCTTTCCTAGCTTCCTCTACATTTTCAACGGGGCTCATTGGCATTTTTTCCATCGACATATATTGTGTTTGTTAAAAATTAATGTATTAATTTTTTATAGAAAGCGAGTTAGGATTTCTATGTATGTGTTTGTATTTATGATAAATAAATTTCCTTTGTGGTGCATGGGGAGGGACTCGAACCCTCAATCTCTTGCGAGAACTGGCTTCTAAGGCCAGCGCGTATACCAATTCCGCCACCCACGCCCGCGCCTCTAGACTACGCAATAATCGGCGCCCAAGCAAGAGCAAAGTTGACCAGCCGCAACCATCCATGGCACAAAGTGAATCGGCCTTTCACAGGAGAAAATGTCATGACAATTCGCCATCGCAAGGCTCCCGTCGTTTCGCTGGCGCATGCCGTCACGTTGCGCAATCTCCGTGCCATCCAAGAACTGTACATCGAAGAAAGCTTCGAGACCTATTGGACCGTCTGGCTGCGTGTCATCACTGGGTTCAATCTGTCCGACATGCTCAAGGCCACGCTATTCCTCGTCGCCGTTGTCCCGCGTGGCAAGCTTGTCATTCACGGCAAGTTCGTTGACGAAGAACGACCATATCCCAGCGATCTTCATCCAGGCTCGCGCTGGGTTGCCTGCTCCTTCGACGTCACCGTCGCCCCCATCGGCACCTACTCCGAAGTACGTTTCATGGGCCCCGGCCGACGCTGGTCAAATTTGCGCAGCTTGGGTGTCTACCGTTCGAGCTGCAAACTCGAGTGCTGGAACACCTATTTCACCCAATATGCCAACCCGCCAGCCTTGACGCAACGCGTAATCTATGGCACATCTCTCCCAGCTATTTCCACGGGAGGTCCCCATGCAAAACGTTCCCACACCCCCGCCAACGATGTCTGACGCATCGAGCCTAACCGTCATGCGCGACCACCTCGGTCTGCGCTTCGACGTCCTCGGGGCTCCGACCTATGATCCCGCTCACTGCGACGGAGTCCAAGTGCGCATCCGCATCGTGACCCCAGCCGGCCTGCCACGCCTGATCCACGGCCGCAGCCAACTCGTCTCCTCGAACCCCGTCGCCGGCACCAACTACGTCGAATACCGCTATCGCTTTTCACCCAGCATCCCCGCTGATGACAACGCGGTCCTCATCGACGACTCCGCCGCCGGCCTCAAGACCAATTTGGTCAGCGTCAGCTTCACCTGCCCCGATGGCCAACTCACCGCCACCCTCCAGTCAAAAACCACCCTCTAACCAAAAGCCCCGCTCACGGGGCTTTTATCTTGCTTCATTTTCACTCCATGGTTCGCAAAGAAGCCGCCCTCCGTTCCCACTCCGCCACATCTTGATGGCTCGAGAATTGCCGCGCCAACTTTTCGAGCAACCGCGCGGCCTCCTGTGGTTTCAACGTCGACAACGCCGACGCCCGTTGCACTTGCTCCGCAATCACAAATTCTTGCAGCTCGTCCGTATCAAACGTAGGCAGTTCTAGCATGCACAAAGTCTATCACAGACGCCGGATTGCTTCTCGAGTGCCATTTCATTTCAAAATTTTTCTCGCTATCACTTATGATACGTCTTGCCGCTTTGGATAAGCGCCGCTCGATACAGTTGTTCGAGCAATACAATCCGCGCCAGTGCATGCGGCAAAGTTAATTTCCCCAATGACCACACCACATCTGCCCGCTCGCGCACGCTGGCGTCCAACCCCCATGACCCACCAATCAACCACACTACCGTGCGCCCACCCGCCGACCACTCGACCAAGCGCCCAGCCAAAGTAGGGGAGTCATACTGCGTCCCCGTTTCATCCAACGGCACCACCCAAGCCGCTTCCGGAATGCCTTTTAGCAAAGATTCCGCCTCGTTTTTTCGGGTTTTGGCCGGATCTGGCTTGCTGGCCCCGGCATGGCCCTCTGGCAGCTCGGCAATCTGTAGCTGCGCGAATGGTTTCAAGCGTTCCAAATAGGCTTGATTTGCCTCGGTATGCCAGTCTTGTGGCAGTCGACCAATAACCCGGAGGATGTAGCGATTCATACCCCCTATATTTGGCTTAAATCAGACACTTGACAAGTGCTTATGGTTTCTCTATGATACTCGCACTTTCTGATACCACGTCCCTCGAAGCAAAGCGCTTCATTGGACCACTGGAGAGAAAAGTGACTCATCATGGGACTCAACCATTTGCCTCGCGGCTAGCCACTCATCC
>JAYVTL010000015.1:0-3320 GCA_043788845.1 Candidatus Uhrbacteria bacterium | reverse complement strand
CAATAACAAAGCCGAGAGATTGCCAGTGAGTTGCTTGTCGAGTTCGAGGGCTTCATCGGTGAAACGTTTTTGACCGAGGAAAAGTGGGAAGACGAGCAGGTCGACCGTGGCTTTGAGCGCCGAAGTTTGTGAGACAGAGATCTTCATATACAGAGACCTTAATACACTGCTCGGGTGCCGACAAGCGAAATAAAAAAGCTCCGATGTGAGGATCGGAGCTGGGGGTGGACTGGGTTAAGTGTTGACCAAGGCATTGGACAAGGGCCTGGCCGAGGGTGGGCGAGACGAGATCGGCGATGGGTATTTCGGACAGACAGGTGGTGTATGGCTCCGAACGCAGACAGATGATGGAGTCTTTGCGCTCGATGACGATGGCCCAACCTTTGGTGCGCGCCAGGGCGAGCAATTTTTTGTTGGGATTGAAGCAGATCGGATAGCGCACCTGCTCGAACATGCCGACATCGCCCATGCTGTCACCGATAGCCACGGCATCGGTGAGATCGAAAGCGTGACGTTTTGCAAGCTCGAGAATGGCTTCCTTTTTGTCGAGGCACCATTCTTTTTGCCGTTCGCCGGTGAAGCGTCCGTTTGCTTGCGGATGCTCGGTGCCGAGGAAGGCCGTGACGTGGTAGAGGCTGGCCAAGGCGGCAACCACTTGGATTTGCGAACCCGAGATGAAGGCGCGTGGCATACCGATGTCTTGCGCGGCACGCAATAGTTCTCGCGGAAAAACGTGGACGTGTTTGCCGTTTTTGGCTACCAATCGTTTGGCGACAAATTCGGCATCAGAGACGCGGATGTCTTTCATGCGCGCTTCTTCTTGATAAGCTTTGACTTGCGCATTGGTAAAATCATCGAACCGGCCTTCGCGCCGTTTGTAGGCATGCAAGCTTTCTTCGGCTTTGAGGACCGAGATGCGCGGCAACAAGCCAGCGTCGGCCATTTCGTGGACGTACTCGCTAAAGAGTTGACTGCGCATGAAGGTGCCGTCGATATCGGCGACGACCGGGGTCTGTTCAGGATTGGACATGGGCTGCTCCTTTTTTCAAGGTTCGTGGCTGTAGACAATCAGAAAAATCGTGGTGCGTCAATCCCCGTTCGTCGCACAAATAGAAACGCCCCGCACCGATGAGTTGGTGTGGGGCGTTTGGTCACATCACTGGACGTGCGATGCGCTTGAGAGCGGCGGTGTAGGGTTCGCCATGCTCGAGATGAACATGGAGTGCCGCTGCGTGATCGTCGAAACGAGCACCGAGTCGCCACGGCTCTTCGCTTTCGAGATGAAAGGTCGTGACCAGACCGCAGATGGCGGACTGGACTTCGCTGGCCTGCACTTGCAGGCGATGCTCACGCATCTCACAGCCCGAGGCCGCGATGAAGTGACTCATGCCACGCATCAGGTCGTAATACTCCTCCGACCACGGCTCGTGACCGATGAAGTGGTACTCCTTGGCGATGCGCGCGATCGACTCGTGCTGGTAGATCGCCATGTGGAGATCAGCGATGGCCACCTGCAGGTTTCCTTCTGACAACGTTCGGAAGAAATTGACTGCCGCGGAGTACTTGTCGAGATAACGGACACGAACTGAATCCGCGTGTCGCTGCTTGAGCGTGGTGAGCGTGATCATCGAGACCTCCTGTCAGTTCCCCCTGGGAACGTAGATGTGGTTGTGCCAGCGACGGTCGTCGCCGAGGTGTCGGGTGGACTCCTCGACGATGGCGCGGAGCTGGGCGAGCTCCTGGGGCGTGCCCGTGAACTGGTAGTTGACGAATCCGACCATGGCGCTGACCTCGTTAGGCAGCAGCCGGAGGACCGAATCGCCCTCGGTCAGGGCGGCCCTGAGCTGGGCCTCGGCCTGCTCGTAAGACACCTCGTCGCTGTCGATGTTGGTGCTCTGCTCGTTGAAACGAACGCTGGTCTGGAACATTGTTGGTACCTGTAAAGAGGTGTTTCTGACCGGCGAAAAGCCGGGGAAAGAAGACCTCGTATTGGACGCCGTGTACGAGGCAACAGAATCCTACACGAGTGCTGCTTGCATGACTAGCTACGATTTGGCCATCATGACGACATACCATACCAGAAAATGCTGTTTTTGTCAAGGCTTGGCTATACACACAAAACCCGCTCAAATAAGCGGATTTTGTGTAATTACCTTCTCCTTATATACTATTACTTTGACAAAGTTTTTGAGATTAGCTGTTCTAGCGTGGCGAGATCGGGCAGGCCGTCGAGCATGACATCGTTGATGAAAATCGTTGGCGTGACGTGAAGGCCGAGGTTACTCGCTGTTTGCCGCAACTGTTCGACTTGGGTGGCGGTGGCCGGGTCGTCGATACAGGTGGTGAACTTGGTCACATCGAGTTTAAGGGCGGCGGCGTAGTGGATCAGGTCTTCACGTTTGAAGGTGTCATCGTTGACGATGAGGGCATCAGCCATCGGAAAATATTTTCCTTGTTTATCCGCACAGACGGCGGCGATGGCGGCGTCTTTGGCATGCGGATGAATTTGCACCAATGGAAATTGGCGTTGCGCAAAACGGATTCTGCCTTTGAAGTCTGCTCGCATTTTATTAATGGTTTCTGCATAGGTGCGACAGCCTGGGCATTGAAAGTCAATAAATTCAACCACGGTCACGGTCGAAGTCGCGGGGCCTTCGACGGGAATATCTGCTGGCAAAATAGTTGGAGTTACTTGGCCAGAAATGCTGCTCACATTGACCTTGGAGATTTTTGGAAGTTCGCCGTCAACCGACGTGTACAGCAAAAAATACAGCGCAATGGCACCAATGACGACAGCAGCGAACAGAGAAACAAATTGCAATTTTAATTCACGACGAGCTTCATGCGAGGCCAAAGGACGATCGCCGTCGAAAAAAGAACTGGCACATAAAACAAAGGTCGCGGCCGCCGAGGCCAAACACCACAGACAATAGGCTTCAATAATATAGGCCTGGATGTACACCAGATCAACCGACTCAATCAAACCAAATAGAGCCAGTGCCCAAGTCATCCAATATAAGCGCGTGGCTTTGAGACCGCGATGCGAATACACCGAGCGCATGATAAGCAAGCCCAGCATGGTGGCGTAAAAAATGACGCCAAGAGCAGGACGTGGAATGCCGTAGAAATACGCCCACTTTGAAGCACGGACGGTGTCACAGCCATGGACAATGCCGCAAGCGATACTACCGCCGGTGGTGTAGACAATCAACAAGTAAATCGAGGCGAATAAACCAACCAAGGCGGCGCCAAACATGAGATTGCGCACCCACAGGATAACCGAGGTTTTGCTGGTTTTGGAGGGGATCATAGGGTTTTAG
>JAYVTL010000014.1:0-2295 GCA_043788845.1 Candidatus Uhrbacteria bacterium | reverse complement strand
TCTGTTGGCTCATAGGCCTCAACCTCCGGCAATACCAAAGGCAATTGCGCCTCCGGCACCGGCACAAATCCACATGTCTTACAGATCACCATCGGAATCGGTTCTCCCCAATATCTTTGACGAGAAAACACCCAATCGCGCAAACGATAGGTCACTTTTCTCTCCCCAAAATTATTTTCCTTGAGCCAAGCAATCATCTTTTCTTTCGCATCTTTCGTTGCCAGCCCATCAAACATACCAGAATTGATCACCGTGCCTTCATCCGTCATCGGTAGGGGCGCGGTCTCCGCGCCCTCCGACATGCCGGCCGCGGCCGGGCGGGGTGACCCCGCCCCTACCTGTACGGGCGCATGCCATGCGCCCTCCGATACCACAATCTTCATCGGCAATCCAAACATCTTTGCAAAAGCAAAGTCTCTTTCATCATGTGCCGGCACCGCCATAATCGCCCCCGTCCCATATCCACCCAACACATAATCCGCCATCCACACCGAGATCATCTCCCCATTCGCCGGATTTTTCGCCTTAATGCCTTTAATCTCAACCCCAGTCTTTTCTTTCATTTCTTGGCGTTGCAAATCACTCTTCAATTGCGTTCCATTTTGATACTCACGAATTTCCTCAACATTTGTCACCACACCTTCTTTCATCCACGTTGCAATCAATGGATGCTCAGGTGCCAACACAATATAGGTCGCACCAAACAAGGTGTCAGGACGTGTCGTGAATACCGTCACCATATCCGGCAAATCGGATTCTTCGCTCGAGATCCCAAAATCCACATATGCGCCCTCACTCCGCCCAATCCAATTCGTTTGTTGTGACCGAATTCTATCCAAATAATCTACGCTATCCAAATCTTTCACCAATCTTTCTGCATACGCCGTAATCCGAATCATCCATTGCGCGCGCTGACGCTGTTCCACCGATGTTCCACAGCGTTCACACACGCCGCCCTGCGCTTCTTCATTCGCCAAACCAATCTTACAACGCGGACACCAATTAATCGTCGACTCCGCCTTATACGCCATGCGCTTACTATCGACATACGCACGAACCGCAACTTCCCCATCCGCCTGCACCGCTACCGGGATCGCCAATTCATCAATCGGCCGCGCGCGACCTTCAACCTCATCAAAATAACTTCCAAAAAATTGCAAAAACATCCACTGCGTCCACTTATAATATTTTGGATCGGTGGTATTAATCTCGCGCGACCAATCAAACCCAATCCCCAACGACTGAATCTGTCTTTTAAAATTCGCAATATTCTTCACCGTCGCCTCAGCTGGCTTAATCTTGTTCTTGATCGCAAAATTCTCGGTCGGCAACCCAAACGCATCCCAGCCAATCGGATACAACACATTCTTCCCCATCATCCGTTGCTTGCGCGTCATAATATCGATCGCCGTATACGACCGCGGATGCCCCACATGCAACCCCTCACCCGATGGATATGGAAACTCCACCAAGCCATAAAACTTTTGCGATTTTTCGCGCGCAGTCAAATCTTTGGCATGATAAATCCCCTCGCGTTCCCACGAGTCTTGCCACTTCTTTTCAATCTCTTGGAATGGATATCCGCTTGCCATAGTGGGTCTACGCTACCAATTCCGAGCCCATCCATCAACCTCTCGCCGCTACCTCTCCAATCCACTCCTCGAGCAACTCCCCAAACTCCAACCCCGCCACTCGTATCGCCTTTGGCAAAAGCGAAGCATCCGTCATCCCCGGAATAGTATTTATCTCAAGAAACCACACTTTCCCCTCTACATCGACGATAAAATCCGACCGACTCACCTGCCGCGCCCCAATCGCCTGATGCGCCACCACCGCCAACCGCTGCAACTCCAACCTCAGCTCCTCTGCGATCACGGCCGGACAAATCTCTTCCGCCAAACTCGGATCATATTTACTCTCGAGATCAAAAAATGTGTTTTTCGACTTGATCTGAATCACCGGCAACGCCTCCACTCGTCCATTCCGTTCAATCACCGGCACCGTAAACTCGTCTCCAGTAATAAAATCCTCAATCAGTATCACCTCCGCCTGTTCTCGCGCCAACTTCACCCCTTCCACAAACTCCTCCTCCGTTTTCACCACATACACCCCCACCGATGACCCCGCCGTCGGCACCTTAATCACACACGCCCCCTCAAACCTCGCCACCTCTTCTCGAGAAATATTCTTCCAAGCTGCCGTCCGCACACCCCGAGCACTGACCACCGTCTTCGTCAGTAGCTTATCCATCCCCACCGCCTGCGCCGTCACCCCCGAAAAAAGAAACGGCAGTCC
>JAYVTL010000013.1:0-12986 GCA_043788845.1 Candidatus Uhrbacteria bacterium | reverse complement strand
GAGCTTGTCCACGTCCTTGCGCTTCATGACCTTCTTGGCCGTGAGCTTCTCGGTCACCCCGACCTTGGCGAGAAAGGCCTCGCGTTCGGCATCGGGGATTTCGGTCAGCATGGCCCTGATGGCACGCAGTGCGGACTCGGTGTTGACGGTCTTGCCGCTCAAGACCATGAGCTTGCCCGCTTCGTCCGGATTCTCGCCAGCGGCGAGCTCGAGGATGTAACGATCATTCATGGTGGAAAGCACGCGCTGGAAGGCCGCGATGAGTGTCTTCTGAAACACGCGATACGAACGATACTGCTGCTTGATGAGCAGGATGTTGCGATCCTCCTCGCGATTCACCACGAACTCGTGATGCCGCTCGAGGCTGGCGAGCGCGATGGCCAGAGCACGCGCCTTGCGCATGGTCAGATCATCACTTGTTTCGCCGCCCGAAGCGGACTCTTCCTCGACCTGCCACTCGCGACGCTTGAGCGCCTCGAGCACGGCTTCCTTGTTGCCGATCTTGAAGGTCGCGATGCGCGACACTTCGCAGCGACGAAAGCTGGCGACGAGCGCCAACCTATCCGCGCTGCCGCCGAGATCCGTCAAGACTCTGTCTCCTGGCTGGAGGGTGTTCACGAGGAACTCCTCCTTGGCTTTTTCGTCCTTGAGCTTGATGATCTGCGGGATGCTTCCGTCCTCGGTGAGGGTGGCAACGTAGGAACAACCGCGAAATGCGTGGGCGATGGCGTAGCTCGTCATAGCGAGCCTCCGTTCTTTAGAAAGGACTTCTACTATTGAACTCCGCTAAGTCTTGCGACAAAGGCGGATTGGTCAAGCTACACAAAACCAAGCCTTTTGTCAAGGCTTGATAGTTGGATCTTTTTGGCTCTATGGAGCTATTTTGCGCTCGGATCGTTTTGCATCAGGCCAAAAATATTGCCTTCGGTGTCTTTGAGGTAGATGAGCCAGCCCATGGTGGGGATGGGCATTTTGGGCAAGGCAATCGTATGGCCGCCGGAGGTATGTTTGGCGACAAGTTCGTCGAGGTTGTCGACTTGCAAGGTGCAGGGATAGGCGTTGACGGCTTGGCCATCGACTGGGCTGGGGCCTTTTCGCTTCATTAAACCCCCGTTAATGCCAGCGGTACCCTCTTCGCCAGTCATGACCATCCAGTATTCCATTTCGCCCCATTGTTTAAAGGTCCAACCAAACATGTCGCTATAATAGTTCATGGCGCGCTCTGGATTTTCTGCGTGAATCTCGAAGTGAACAACACGTGCGGACATAGAAGTTTTTTTGAGAATGAGTGAATAGATAGGTTATCGTGCTCGGCCATGGCGTGCAACCTTGGGCTTCTTTGGGCCTTTGGCTTCTGCTTTGGCCTTGGTGGTGCGGGTTTTTATTTCTTTGGTTAAGACATTGATTTCATCGCGCAAAATGGCGGCGAGTTCAAATTGGAGGTTTTGGGCGGCTTCGCGCATTTCGATTTCTTTTTGTTTCATGACGGTTTTGAGGTCATGGGTATCGGCTGAAAGTTCGATCTTCAAAATATCTTTGACGTCTTTTTCTTTTTTGGATGAGAGGCCAAGTTCAGCACGAATATCTTTAATCGCTTTGATGATGGTTTGCGGGGTGATGCCGTGGAGTTGATTGTAGGCGAGTTGCTTGGCGCGGCGACGGTCGGTTTCTGCAATGGCTCGTTGCATGGAGTCGGTGATTTTGTCGGCGTAGAGCACAACTTGGCCGCGCACATTACGCGCAGCGCGACCGATAGTTTGAATGAGCGAAGTGTCAGAACGGAGGAAACCTTCTTTGTCGGCATCGAGAATGCAAACCAACGCCACTTCTGGCAAGTCGAGACCTTCTCGCAATAAGTTGACACCGACGATGACTTCATAGTTTCCACGACGAAAATCGCTTAAAATTTCGAGACGTTCGATCGTGTCGATGTCAGAATGCAAGAAGCGCGACTTCATCCCCTTTTCGGTGAGGTAGCCTGACAAGTCTTCGGCCATTTTTTTGGTGAGGGTTGTCACCAGCACACGGTCGCCACGTTTGGTGACGGTTGCTATGCGCTCAATGGCGTCATCGACTTGGGATGGGCTTTGCTCGATCGTATCGGTGTCGCCAGCTTGATTGCGGTGTTGGGTTGGCAATTGCGGGGTGATGGGACGGATGATGATTTCTGGATCAACCAGGCCGGTTGGACGGATAATTTGTTCGACGGTTTGTTGGGCGTGGGCCGCTTCGAATTTGCTGGGCGTGGCCGACACCATGATGAGTTGCTTAAAAATATTTTCGAACTCTACAAATTTCATCGGACGATTATCAGCCGCTGAAGGCAAACGAAAACCATGCTCAATCAAGGTTTCTTTGCGAGAACGGTCGCCTTCATACATGCCGCCGATTTGTGGAATGGTGACATGGCTTTCGTCGACCACCAGTAAAAAGTCATCGGGGAAATACGAAAAGAGGGTGTCGGGTGCTTCGCCGGCTGGGCGACCCGAAAGGTGGCGCGAGTAATTTTCGATGCCATTGCAATAGCCCAAGTTCTCGATCATTTCGAGGTCGTATTTGGTGCGGCGGTCCAGGCGGTCGGCTTCGAGTAGCTTGCCTTGTTTTTCAAAAATATCGAGACGCTTTTTTAATTCCTCGCGAATGTCCTTGATGGCGCGCTCGCGTTCTGGACCAAGGGTGATGAAATGTTTGGCTGGGAAAAACCAGACGTCTTGTTGTTCGCGCACGATGCGCCGGTTGATGGGATCGATGACGACGATCGCTTCGACTTTTCCACGCGGCGCTTCTAAGCGATAGATTTTTTCTTCATTGGCAGGCATGACTTCGAGCACGCCGCCCACGGTACGAAAAGACCCGCGCACGAGGTCGGTATTTGAGAGGCGGACAAATTGCATGTTGACCAAGCGTGTCAAGACATCCGTCCGGCTGACGTCGTCTCCGACTTTGAGTTGAAGGGCGCTTTCCATGTAGGCGATTGGCGCACCAAGACCGTAAATACAAGAAACCGAAGCGCAGATAATTACATCGCGGCGCGTGAGCAAGGCCTGGGTGGCATTGTGGCGCAGACGATCGATCTCTTCGTTGATCATGGCTTCTTTTTCGATGTAGGTATCGCTCTTCGCGATGTAGGCCTCTGGTTGGTAATAATCGTAATACGAGACGAAGTACTCCACCGAGTTTTCTGGGAAAAACTCGCGAAACTCGTTGCAGAGTTGGGCTGCCAGGGTTTTGTTGTGTGCGATGACCAGGGTCGGTTTTTGCACATTCTGAATTACGTTGGCGATGGTGAATGTCTTTCCAGTCCCGGTAGCACCAAGCAAGGTTTGGTAACGCAAATCCTTCTTTACTCCTTCGGTAAGCTGCTTAATGGCCTCCGGCTGATCACCGGAAGGTTGATACGGAAGATGGAGTTTGAAGTCAGACATGGCCGTATTCTGGCATGGAAATCCCCTTTTGTCATGGTGTTAGTGGCGGTGACAAAAACCGTTATTTCTGGTAGTCTGGATGCATATGATCAATGAATTGTCTTTGTTCGTGAAAGAAGCGCTCAACCAAGGCGTTTCTCGCGCTAAAATTGCTGAAGTTTTGCAGAAGGCGAATTGGCAAGAAGATGAAATTAAAAAGGCGTTGTCGGCATACGCAGATGTGGATTTTGCGGTGCCGGTGCCTAAGCGTTTGCCCTATACCTCGGCGCGTGAGGCGTTTATGTATTTGGTGATTTTCATGACCTTGTATATTACGGCCTTTAGCTTTGGTACGTTGTGTTTTCAATTCATTGCCCGCTGGTTACCAGATGCTGCAACCCTCGGCTACGACGTGTATGACACTACGGCCAATGCTATTCGGTTGAGTACGTCCTCAATTATTATCGCGTTCCCAATTTATTTGTGGGTGTCCTCAATCATTGCCAAGGCCATTCGCCGCGATCCAGATCGCCGCGCCTCTAAGATCCGCAAGTGGTTGACCTATATCACCCTGTTCATCGCCGCCGGTATTTTGATCGGTGATTCAATCACCTTGGTGTTTAATTTGCTTGGTGGTGAATTGACTCTGCGTTTTTGTTTGAAGGTGTTGACGGTCGGTGGCATTGCCGGGACGATCTTTGGGTATTATTTGTGGGATTTGCGTGGTGAAGAAAAAGAACGTAACTAACCTCTATGCAAAAGATCAAAGGTATTCCACTTATTGTGTGGGTGGTGAGCGCGACGATGTTTGTTGCGGTAATGACTGGCTTATTCTTAGCTGGCTCGCCAATGCAAGAACGTGCGCGTCGTTTGGATTCACAACGCGTGAGTGACCTACAACAGATTTCGAATTCGGTTGATCAGGCCTTTAACATGCCTGGTGCCAAGCTACCTACCAGTCTCGAGGACTTGCGCGCACGTCGCGATGTTTACTTGTCATCAACGGTTGATCCAGATACCAGCCTGCCATATACCTACAAACCGACAGCGGCGAATGGGTACGAGCTCTGTGCGACATTTCAAACGGATACGACCGGTCCTGTCGATAAGAATCAAACAACGTATCCAGAACGACAAGGTTCTGACTTTTGGAAGCATCCAGTTGGCATGAAATGTTTTGCGATTACTGCGCAAAATTATAATACAGTGAAGCCAGTGCCGACGATGTAAGAGATCCTTCGCTACGCTCGAGGATGACACAAGTGAAATACGCATGATTGACTGGAAGACTTTCCCAAAACCGATGGTGGCTTTGGCGCCCATGGCTGACATGAGCGATCTTCCGTTTTGTTTGGTGTGCAAAGATCTGGGTGCACCGCTCATGTTTCGCGAGATGGTGTCGTCTGAAGCAATTGTGCGGATGAGTCCCAAGACGCTCGAGATGGCGAAGTTTGATGAAAGAGAAAGACCTTTAGTGCAACAGATTTTTGGATCAGATCCAGCAGTGATGGCAGAGGCTGCTCGTATTATTGAAGAGCGCTATCACCCTGATGGGATTGATATTAATATGGGTTGCCCGGTCTACAATCTGACATCGAATTTTAATGGTGCTTCTTTAATTCGTGAACCGGAACGAGCGGCGGCGATTATCAAAGCGATGAAAGCGGCGGTGAAAGTGCCGATTAGCGTGAAAACGCGGCTGGGCTGGATTCAAGATACGGATTGCTTGGAGTTCGTAAAAGTTCTCGAGCAAGCAGGAGCGGAATTGATTTCGATTCATGGTCGTACAAAGGAACAAGGATATAGCGGTGTCGCCAACTGGGATCGGATCGGAGAAGCGCGTAAGAACACTTCCCTGCCGATGTTGGTGAATGGCGACATTGTGAGTCCAGAGACCGCGAAGATTGCTTTGGAGAAATCAGGAGCCGACGGAGTCTTGCTTGGTCGTGCTGCGCTGGGAAATCCTTGGGTGTTTAAGCAGATCGTGGATGCCGTCGATCCGAGTAGGGGCGGGGTCACCCCGCCCGGGTCCAATGGCTCATTGTACCCAACAATGGATGAGCGCATCCGAGTCGTGAAAGATCATGCGGCGATTCACATGCTGCGTTATGGCGAACGTGGAATGGTTTTGTTCCGTAAGCATCTAGCCTACTACTTCAAAAAAGAGCTCAAGCAAATCTATCCGCAATTGGATTGGAATGATGTACGGTCCAGATTGGTGCGGGTATCGAACATGGATGAGTTGAATGCGATCTTGGAAGAAATTTTGAACAAGACGCAACCAATGCCGGCTTGATTGACCGGCATTTTGGTATGTGCTTTACTGGCGACGGTTCTTTTTACCACGAGGAGGTTAGGATGAAAGCAGCGAAACAAAGCGATACCATCGAGTCCATGTATATTGCCCGTTTTGTCGGGCTGGATACCGGGCAGATCGAGCGCATGCTTCTTTTGGACGAATACATCGTCAAGCATTACGAGCAGGCGGCAGAAAATCCTGGACAAGTCCATGAGCTGTTCCGTCGGTATGATGTTCCGTTCATGAAAGAGACAATTCTCTACTATGCCAAACGCGCCCAATCGGGGAACACACATTGGCGCGAAATCAAGTGGCTCCAGGTGCTCGATGCGGTGTTTGGTGATTCTGCGCCCCTGTTCGAGGCTTGTAAGCGACGTCTTGATTACAAGGTCCTCCAGGACCGTTGGCCGGAAGAGACCGGCGTGAGAAACGATGTGGCTGATCAGCTTTGGAAAAAGGCAAAGCGCAGTCATGAATTTTTCATGCAGGCATTTGAAGCCTATCGCTCATTTGGACCATATGGGCGACCCAGGCCCTTCGAGGAGATGATCGCGCTCGCTATCCACCGAGGAAATGGTGATGATGCGGCACAGGTTGCTAGGTACCAGGGTCGCGATTTGACCCATGCAGAGACCTGGAAGTTGGCAAGGCTGCTCATCGAGACGAGTACGGGCGACTTTACGAGGGATGAGTTTCTCAAGAAGTGCCGCGAGGATGGGCTGGATTTTTCGGAGCTCATCAATGCTGCGATTCAAAAGCGCATTGGTTGGGGTAAGACTCGGCCATCTTTTGCCAGTCTACAGAGATTGGCGTCGACATTCCGTTCAGGTTCCGGCTTGAACCAGGATGAGATCCGGCTGTTCTTGAAAGCCTCGAAGCGCAACTATGAAGAGCCTCGCGAGACCATCGCGGCTATCGAAGCTCTGTTGCAGCATTCACCGTCTGATGCGGCTCGTTGGCAAGGCGCTTTGCAGAGGGCATTGCGTGCTGCGCGTGCGCAGGAGCTGAAGTACAATGTATTGCCCAGAGCGCAGAATTATGCGCAGCGTAGTAAGCAGCCGCTGACGGTTGAAGAGATTCGCCGCGTCCTCGAACGCGGGCGAGACTCTACTGATCCTCCTCGTGATTTTGAGCGTAAGCTCATGGTCGAGAAGCTCGCAGAGCGGCTATCCAGCCCTTTGCCGCAAGCCAAAGAAACGGCAGCATTAGTGAAATCAAAATCCCCCAAAGTACTCGGGGGATTTTTCATTTGAATTTATTCCTCTGAGCTTACGCTTGGCAAAAAGTTTTCTGGGTCAACGGGGATTCCGTTTTGGCGGACTTCGAAGTGAAGATGTGGACCGGTTGATAAACCAGCGCCGGCTTGGCCAGGCATGCCGCCGGTTAAGCCCAAGGCGTCGCCGCGTTCGATATAGGTATCAGGTTTTGCAATGAATTTTGAGAGATGAGCATAGACCGTGGCCAGGTTTCCGGGGTGGACGACCATGACGTAGTTTCCATACAAACGACCTTGCTTGTTCCAGGCCACATAGCCGCCTGCGGCAGATTTAATGGTCGTGCCGACATAGGCGCGAACATCGGTGCCAGGGTGTTGGAAGAGATTGCGAAAGGGATAGGTTGGATCGTGAAACTTGGCGGTAATGCCGCGCGATGGATCAACAGGCCAACTTAAAAGCGCGTCACCATGGGCTAAAGCGTCATCGATGGAATTGAGCTTGTCTTTGAGTTTGATCTCGAGACTTGAAATATCGCTGGCTGTCCCCTGCTGCTGTTGTTGCAGCTCGTAGAGTACGCGTTGGAATTCTTCCTGTTTATTTTTTGTTTCATGAGCCAGCGAGAGTTTGAAGTTGCGTTCGGCTTCGAGGGCAAGTTCTTCTTTTTTTAATTTCTTCTTTTGTGCTTCAAGATCTTTGCTTTTGGTGTCGCGTTCTTGCTTATTGATTTCGAGCGTCAGTCGAGTGGTTTTTACTTTTTCGAGTGCGGTGGTGAGATCGCGGCCAAGGCGTTTGGTATTTTCTAGCTGATCAAAAAATGAGGAGAGATTGGGCTTGGTCAACAAGATTTCGTAGGCAGGAATGCGATCGTCGCGATTGATGCGACGAACGAGTTCGCTGACAAAATCTTTTTGTTTATTGATCCGGCTGGTTTGTTCAGCGATACTTTTTTCAAGTTGTTGGATTTCTAAGCGTAACGCGTCGAGCTCCATCTTGGTTTCTTCGATGGAAAGTTGCTTGGAAGTCACGCGATTGTCTAATAGCAGAACTTCGTTTTCAAGCGAGGTTTGTTTTAATTCTTGGGCATCGATGCGATCTTTGTATTTGCCAATGAGACCTTGCAATTCTTTGACCCGTGAACGACGTGCTTTAATATCTTGGTCGAGTTGATCGACTTGTTCTTTTAAGTTGCCCGTGTCATTGGCTGAATCCGCAGTTTGCGCATGCAGAATATGTGCTGACGTATAGGCAAAGACCCCGATAAAAAAAGGGACAAGGAAGAGCTGGGCGAATTGTCTCGCGTGCATGCTGTCTATTATGCGGGTTGCGAAGCAACACGTCTAGCGCAGAAAATACAAAGCAGAATTGATTCTTTCAAGGCTTCGATCCTTGCCGAGTACTTCGATCAGTTCAAATGGGCTTGGTGACTTTTCTTGGCCCGAAAGTGCTACTCGTAACGGCCAAAGCACTTCTCCGTTTTTCCAGCCTTGAGAAGCAATGAAGTCTTTCATGGCTTGTTCAAGCGGCAGTCGGTCGTGGATTTTTGCTTCATTTTCCTCTGCCTGCAAAAACTTTTTGATGGCAAACAGCTTTTCTGATGCAGAGTCTTTTGTTTGATCTTTCCAAGTTAGGCTTGCAGCATAGGAAACGGGTTCAAAGAAAACCTTGGTCAATTCGATGACAGCTGAAGGACGCTGCACGCGGTCTCGAACCAAAAGGAGGGCGCGATTAATAAACTCGGTATCCTCGTTTTGCGTCTGAACAAATGGTCGCGTCAAGGCCAGGTATGCTTCAATCGGCATTGCGCGCAAGTACTGCTCATTCATCCAATCGAGCTTTTCAATATTCAAAATCGCACCGGCTTTATTTATTTTTGCGAGATCAAACAAGCTCGCTAATTCTTCATGCGAATAAATTTCGCGGTCAGCGGTTGGATTCCAACCGAGCATCGCAACAAAGTTCACCAGAGCCTCTGGTAAATAGCCCTTCTCAAGAAAATCTTCTACAGCAACATCGCCTTGGCGTTTGGAGAGTTTTGAGCGATCGGGATTGAGCAAGAGTGGTAAATGCGCAAAAACAGGGGGTTTCCAGCCAAATGCTTCGTAGATGAACAGATGTTTTGGCGTGGAAGACAACCATTCTTCGGCGCGCAATACATGAGTGATTTCCATATCGTGATCATCACACGTTGCAGCAAGATGATAAGTTGGAAAACCATCGGACTTGATGATGACTTGGTCGTCGAGCAAAGACCACTCAAAGGTTACGTCGTCTCGAATTATATCCATCACGGTGACTTTCCCCTCTTTGGGGAGCTTCAGACGGATGACATGTTTTTCACCGGCAGCAAGTTTGTTCGTAGTTTCTTGTATTGGAAGGTTGCGACAGTGGCCATCGTACATCGTCGGTTGTTTCATGAGTTGTTGTTCGGTGCGCAAGGCGTCGAGACGATCGGCGGTACAAAAACAATAATAAGCCTTGTCCATTGCGAGCAATTGTTGGGCATAGGCGAGGTGTTTGTCTTTGCGCTTGGATTGCAGGTATGGACCAAAATCCCCTCGCTCGATCAGATTGCCGGCCTCGTCGATCCACATACCTTCGGTCGGAATAACCGAGCACGCCTTGAGTGCTTCGCAGAGTTTTTGGGCGGATCCTTCAACCAAGCGGGCTTGATCGGTATCTTCTATACGCAGGATGAAGGTACCGCCGGTTTTGCGGGTGAGCAACTCATTGTAGAGCGCGGTGCGTAGGCCTCCGATGTGGAGATAGCCGGTTGGACTTGGGGCAAAACGGACACGGGTTTTGAGGTTTTCCATGCTCCGTATGCTACATTTTTTCTTTTAAACTAGCAATTGGAAACACGATGACGGCGTTCCAGATACGTTTCCAACGCTTTGGCTCGGTTACGAGGCGCCAGAGCCATTCGAGACCGATGGTTTGCATCCAGCTAGGCGCGCGTTTTTTTTCACCGGACCAGTAATCAAAAGTTCCGCCAACCCCAACTGCGACTTTGACCGATGGCAAGTCTGACAGGTTTTTTACAATCCAAGCTTCTTGTTTGGGATGACCAAAGGCGACCAGCAAAACATCTGGCGCATATTGGGTAAGACGAAATTTTGCTTCATTGGTTTTTTCATCTTCTGATCCGGTTGCGCTCACCGTCCCACCTTGTTCAGAGGTGATTTGGAGTTTTGGATAGCTTTTGCGAATTTCCCACACGGCCTTGTCTGCAATCCCCTGCTGGCCACCCAATAAAGCAACCTTCCAATTATGGGCGAGCGCGTATTGCAATAAGGCTTCAGCAAATTGAATGCCGGTGACGCGAATGGGTTTTGTTTTTTGTAATAGACCAAACAAACGCAAACCAAAACCATCAACCAGCCGAAGATCGGCTTGATGAAGTACATGCCAATACGCCGGGTTGCGTTTCGCTTCAAGTAAAATTTCTGGATTGGCGGTCACGACCATGGCTTGTTTGCCAGCTTGATTAATCTCGTGCAGCCGCGCAAAAGCTTCTTCTATTGAAAAACCATGAAGGATGAGGCCAAAGCATTCAAATGTTTGGTTTTTGGAAGGCATAGCAACAGGTTACAGATAAACACGAAAAAAGAAAACGCTTGACACAGCCAGTGCTTTTCTATAAGAAATACAGGTTTTCAACTGTTCTTTCCCCGGAGGCGCCATGGCTGAAGATCCCAACGAATCGCTTGATCCACGTATCGCCTTGCTGCTAGAGTTTCAGTGTCTTGAACTCGAAGAAGTACCGTTTCATCTCGAGAAGAGAGAGTTGGAGGCCAAGCTCGAACCGGTTCTGCTTAAGCTGGCCGCGCTTTCACGAAAAAAGCTGGCGATCTCAGAGAAGCTTCAAGCCTCTGGTCAACTGCCGTATGCCATTACCCCGACCATCAATCGGGATTCGTAAAACCACCCGCTGGGGTGGTTTTTTCTTTAAGCTGGATTTTCATCGTGCGGCAGCCGGTCTTTGTCCATGGTTGGAACGCCACGATTGTAGCGATGTTTGGTGGCGACTTTGTAGCGTGCCAACTCTCGCTCCAAGGCAGCGGCGGCCATGGCAAAGGCTTTTTCATCGGTGCGTGCGGTGTCTTTCATGACTTGTTCGGCACGCTCTTTGGCTTTTTCGATGGCGGTGAGATCGAGTTCAGTGGCGCGTTCGGCGCTGTCGGCCAAGACGCGAACATGATTGTCGCTAATTTGAATGAAGCCACCAGAGACTGCGACTTCTTCGGAGCCGTGGGCGAGTTTGAGCTGTGCCACACCAGCCACTAAGACGGCGACCAGCGGCGCGTGATGGTTGAGCACCGTAATTTCGCCTTGCATGGTAGGCAAGGTCACGGCTTCGATCTCTTCTCGAAAGAGAACGCGTTCGGGTGTTACTAGTTCAAAGTTGATCATGATTTTGTAGGGGCGCAATTTATTGTGCCCTCGGTTCGAAGGGCGTGATCAATCACGCCCCTACCTCATCAATACTCCCTTTCATGTAGAACGATTGCTCTGGCTTGTCGTCGTGTTTGCCTTCGAGGATTTCTTCGAAGCTGCGGATGGTGTCTTCGAGTTTGACGTACTTACCTGGATTGCCGGTGAAGACTTCAGCCACGTGGAACGGCTGCGACAAGAATTTTTGGACTTTGCGCGCGCGAACGACGGTCTTTTTATCTTCGTCGGACAATTCTTCCATACCAAGGATGGCGATGATGTCTTGCAAATCCTTGTAGCGTTGCAGCACGCGTTGCACACCACGAGCGACATTGTAATGACGGTCCCCCACGATTTGTGGATCGAGAATAGTTGAGCTGGAGTCAAGTGGGTCAACGGCGGGATAAATACCAATTTCAGTCAGCGCACGAGCCAACACCACGGTGGAATCCAAGTGGTTGAAGGTGGTGGCTGGAGCTGGGTCGGTCAAGTCGTCGGCTGGTACGTAGACGGCTTGTACTGAGGTAATCGAACCTTTATTGGTCGAAGTAATACGTTCTTGTAAGCCACCCATTTCAGTTGCGAGGGTTGGTTGATAGCCCACGGCTGATGGAATTCGACCGAGCAAGGCCGACACTTCGGAGCCAGCTTGGGTGAAGCGAAAAATATTGTCGATGAAGAGCAGGGCGTCTTGGTTTTGCTCGTCGCGAAAATATTCTGCCATGGTCAAGCCCGTCAAAGCCACGCGCGCACGGGCGCCAGGTGGTTCATTCATTTGGCCAAAGACGAGGGTGGTTTTGTCGAGCACGCCGCTTTCATGCATTTCGCGATACAGGTCATTGCCTTCGCGCGAACGTTCACCGACGCCTGCGAAGACCGAGAAGCCACCGTGTTCGCTGGCGATATTGCGAATGAGTTCCATGATGATGACGGTTTTGCCTACACCGGCGCCACCAAACAAACCGACTTTGCCACCTTTCAAAAAGGGACAAATCAAGTCAACGACTTTAATGCCGGTTTCGAGAATTTCGTATTTGGTGGATTGCTCGGTAAATGGTGGAGCTTCGCGATGGATGGGATAACGCTCCTTGGTTTTGACCGGGCCTTTCATGTCGATCGGTTCGCCGGTGACGCCAAACATGCGACCCAAGGTGTCTTTGCCGACGGGCACCGAGATGGGCGCGCCAGTGTCGGTCACAGGCAGACCGCGGGTCAAGCCGTCGGTCGAGGACATGGCGATGGTGCGGACGTCGCCGCCGCCAAGGTGCTGTTCAACTTCGAGCACTAAGAGTCCACCATTGTGTTCAACATGGAGAGCGTTAAAGATGGCGGGTGGGTTGCCATCGAAGCTGACGTCGACGACGGCGCCGATGACTTGGGTGATTTTTCCGTGATTCATATGGTGGTTATTCGATGGCCGCTTTACCGGCGCTGATTTCTGAAATTTCTCGAGTGATACTGGCTTGGCGTGCTTGGTTAAAGGTGAAGGTGAGGTCATCGAGCATGTTTGAGGCATTGTCCGTGGCATTGCGCATGGCTAGCATGCGGGCAGAGTGTTCGGATGCTGTAGACTCGAGTAGGGATTGGTAGACTTCGGTTTCGAGCAGCCGAGGGAGGAGGGCGTCGAGCAGCTCG
>JAYVTL010000012.1:0-2774 GCA_043788845.1 Candidatus Uhrbacteria bacterium | reverse complement strand
AACCCACCAACTATGCAGGGTGACGCGATTGGCTACGACGATGCCAGCCAAGACAAAAACCAGCACGCTGAAAATCAATAGGGTGCGGTGACGACGCTGGCCAGGCAAAGAAGCATTGCGAGAAATCATGGCTTGAGCGTAGCAAAAAAGCGCCACTTTTGCGAGGGGCGCCTTGTTGGATGGGCGCACGGCGTGCTCCCCTATTTTTTGTTCTCGAGCGTGACTGAGGTCATTTTGTCACCGACTTGCATTTGCTTGACCACATCCATACCGGTCAGCACGCGACCAAAGATGGAATAGCTTGGTGGCAGTGGGTTGTCGGCGAGCATGATGAAGAACTGGGAACCGTTGGTATTGGGACCGGCATTGGCCATCGCCACGATACCTTCGTTGTATGGGAGGCTGACGGTGTCGTCGGCAAATTGGTAGCCAGGGCCGCCCATGCCGGAGCCGGTGGGGTCGCCGCCTTGCACCACGAAACCTGGCACGATGCGGTGGAAGGTCAAGCCATCGTAATAACTTTTCTGAACGAGGTACACAAAATTTGAGGCCGCTTTTGGACCTTGCTTGGGCAACAGTTCAAAAGTGATATCACCCTTGGTGGTTTTGAGATGAACAATTTTATTGGTGGCTGATTCTGGTAAGACACCAGGGAAGGCGAGTTTTTCCATAGGAGGTTTGGGTGGTTCAGGAATTGGTTGAGTTGGTGGGGTGGCTGCGGGCGCTGCGGCTGGAGCGACCGGAGCCTGGGCTACGGGTTCGCTGGGAACGGAGCCTGTGGGACCAGAGGGCGAACTTGGTGGGGGCGTATATGCGTCTTGAACCGCTGGGGTAGATCCACAGCCGGCACCGAGCAATGCTACGACACCCATGGTGAGCAGAAGAGTTGTGAGAGATTTCATAGCGGGGAAAGTGTAGCGGCTTAGCCTTCCCAGGGCAACCCATTCTCGCCTGCAAAGCCCCACTTGGCGGCATCGCGATTGAGGTTGGGACGCCACCAGGTTTTTTCAACGCGAGCAAGATTGAAATTTTCGAGCGGCAGTTCTTGCGTGAGATTTTTGCCACGTTCGTCGGTTAGGCGCAGGCGAGCTGGGAGATTTTCGCCAGGAAAATAAATGGCCTGCACGAGCACGGCCTTTGCTCCCCGGCTGACCAGTTGCCGAGCGGCGTCACGCGCGAGCCAGCTGCCGGCCTTGGCGGGATGATGGAGGTCGAGCCCAATATGTGGAGTGGTTGAGGGGAGCAAGGAGCCATAGGGCTGGCTACTTAGACCGCTGGCACCCGAGGCATGTGCGAGACCGCGGGCTTCGACGGGACCGATGTCGTTGACCCGGACGCGGAGTTCGGAACGACCTTGCGACACAAAGTGTGTGAGTTGTTTGCGCGCTTCGTGGACGTCTTTGAGTCCGTGTTCGATGCGTAGGGAGACGAGATTGGGAATAACTTGATCGGCGATGACGGTCACTTCTGCATCCGGCCCGAGCCAAAAGCCGTCGTCGCGATTTTCGCGAAAGGCTTGGAGCTCTTTGGCGATGCGGCGCGCGACCGATATGGTTTGCGGGATGGAATCAGCCGTTTCAGCGCAGGCATAGCCGGTGACGGTGATGGGAATGGAGGGCACGAGCGCATCTTGTGCAGCGCTTTCGCGGGGCAAGGACTCGATGGAAACAAAAGATTCGACGTCTTCGATGACGCCGGCTTCGGCGAGGACGCGGCGGGCGACTTGGGTGACGTCGAAATCGGCGGAGCTGCGAACCGAGCCATTGATGAATAGCGCGCCAAAACCACCAGAAACATGAACACGGATGCGAGCTTGCGGATCGCGGGCGAGGTATTCGTCAACGATGGTCTCGGCCACGAGATCGCAAATGGTGTCTGGATGACCGGGGAGTTTGAGGCTGGCAGAACGCATAGGAGGGCACCGTAGCAAACGGGGCACGAGGGTTCAACTAGAAGTCGCGTAAGTACGAAGTTGGTGGTGGCGTAGGCTTTTTCTTGTCGGAGCTTTTCCAGAGCGTGGTGGTGGGCTTGGAGTACGAGGGTCGCTCTTCGTCGGCGTTGATAGTGGGTTCGTCGTATCCCCCGCCTTCTTCCCAGTTCCAGCCCTCGGAATTGCGTGAGCCAAATTTGGGACGGGTGGCTGAGCCGAGTTCGTAATTGGTGCGAGCGTCGCGCAATTCCATGCGTTCAAACAGGTGCGGTGAAACTTCTTCGAGAAAGGTGGAAGGTTGGTTGAGTGACATGGCGTCGTAGCCGCCCATGATGGGATAGGTTAGGAAGAGACGACGGCGGGCGCGCGTGACCGCCACGTAAAATAAGCGACGCTCTTCTTCGAGACCGCCGGGTTCGCCCATGGCGCGCTTGCTGGGGAACGAAAGATCCGCGAGATGAATTACGAAGACCGTGTCCCATTCCAAACCTTTGGCTTGGTGAACGGTGGAGAGGATCATGCGTTCAGTGTCGGTGGGAGCGCTGGCGCCGGCGCGAGCACCGCCGATGGCGTCGTCGTAGAGGGCAATGTCGGCGAGAAAGGAGGAGGCATCATTGTAGCCGTCGGCGAAGTTGGCGAGTTGTTGCAAGTCTTCCAAGCGTTCTTTCCAATCTGGATATTCGCGCTCGAGATATTCTTGATAGGAGGATTCAACCACGGCGCGCAACATGTCGGCGGGGCGGGGCGAACGTTCGACGAGGGTTTTTGCAATGATGACGAAGGTGTCCCAACCTTCTTTGGCGCGATTGGGAACGATGGAGGAGACGTCGGTGTCGAGGATGAC
>JAYVTL010000011.1:0-2331 GCA_043788845.1 Candidatus Uhrbacteria bacterium | reverse complement strand
GCCGATCTCACGCAGCATCCAGCCGACGGCTTTGTGAATGAGATCATGCTTGTCGGACAAAAGCTGGCGCGCGATGGCGAAGGTGGTGGTGAAATGTTGTTGGCGTATGAAGTACAAGGTGGCGACAATGGCAATACGCCGCTCCCAGAGGTGTTTGGAGCTGGCGAGTTGAATAAGCTGCTGTTTAGACTGTTGGTCGAGGAAGGCGCCGACGATTTGGGCTGCTGATGTATCCACTAAATCCCAGTTATTTACCCAAGCAGTATGTGCGAGATAAAAATCAAAGATTCGTCGTTGAGCGGCTTGGTCCCCTGCCTTGAATTGAGCGACGAGAATAAACAGCGCGATCAGACGCTCTTCATGCCGTGGTGAACGGATGAGACGATCGAGATCAGACTCGGTTAGTGCGTGATAGGGCTGTGCGAGTTTTCGAGCGACAGGCACGGTTAAACCGAGGAAGATATCTCCCTCGGCGTATTCCCCTACTCCGGTTTTGAAAAACCTTTGGAGTATTTTTGCTTTGGCTGGATTGGCAGCGGCCTTGATCTTGCTTCTCAATTGTTTGAGCTGACTGCTCATGCTTATTGTTTGAGATTGCCGATTTGGAATTGTTCGAGTTGGGAGCGAGCACCGCCGCCATGTGAGCCACCGTCGCCTGGTCGTTGTTCAAACATTTTGGTGGCGTCTTTGCCGCAACCCATCAGGATGGCTTTGCCACCGGGGTGATTGGGAATGAATTTGGTGACATCGTAGACATTGTCATGGATGACCATCCAGCAGTCTTGTTCGGTCGCGTGCTTGGCGACATCGGCGAGGGTGATGCCACCGGTGCTGGTGGCGGCTGCGGCGGCTGGGTTTGGGGTGGTGGTTATGCTTGGTGTAGTAACGGCCTGTGGAGTTGTCGGTTGAGGTGCGGCAGGTACTTGAGAAGAAGTACCGCAGCCGGTGCCGAACAAAGAAACTACCATGAGCGGGAGCAGAAATTTTTTCATAGGTTTTATTTGGCGATTGCAAACGAAGCTTTTAATAATTTTTAGCATAATGAGATTGTTTTTACAATGGTGTTGTGGCCAGGGTTTTTTGTATGTGGTACAAGTATAACCATGAAGGTGGCAATTATTGGTGGTGGCGCGGCGGGGTTAATGGCCGCGGCGACGATTCAAGAAACGAATCCGGGCGTGGAAGTTTTTTTGCTTGAGAGAAATGACGGGCTGGGGAAGAAGGTGATTATTTCGGGCGGTGGACGTTGCAATGTGACGACCGGGATTACCGATGTGCGGACGGTGCTGACGAAGTATCCACGTGGTGGGAAGTTTTTGACGTCGGCGATGTATGCGTTTCCACCAGAGTTGGTGTATATCTGGTTTGAGGCGCATGGTGTCATGCTCAAGACCGAGGAAGATTTACGTGTCTTCCCTGTTTCGAATGATGGGCATGATATTGTCGGAGTTTTTGAGCAGATGTTTGCCGAGGGTGGTGTTGAGGTGCGCTTGAAGTCGTATGTGGAACGTATTGAAAAACGTGATGCGCAATTTGAACTCTTTTTTCGTGGTGACCTCGCTCCCCTGCTGGTCGACAAAGTGGTGCTGACGACGGGTGGGCAGGCCTATCGGCAAACTGGGTCGACGGGTGATGGGTATTCGTTTGCTGTATCGCTTGGTCATACCTTGACCAAGCTGGCACCGAGCTTGAACTCGTTTACCACGCGTGAATTGTGGCCGGCGGAGGTATCGGGCGTGTCTTTTGCTAAAGCAACCCTCTCTGCGTTGAGCGAGAAGACTTTTTCTTTTACGGGGCCATTCTTATTCACGCACAAGGGCTTTAGTGGGCCTGCCGCTTTTGCGTTGTCGTCCCTGGTTGCCTTTGAGTCGTATGATCCGACCACTCCACTCGAAATCAGGATTGATTTGTTTCCAGATGTCTCGGCTGATGCCTTGCGAGAACAGCTAGAAACCTTGATTGCTTTGAATACGAAGAAGAATTTTGTGAAGGTGCTTGGCTGGTTGATTCCGAAGTCTTTGGCCGAAGTGGCGCGTGCCGAGCTGATGATCCCGATCGACAAGGGTGCTTCGGATATGTCAAAAAAAGACTTGCAAGCGGTGATTGCTTGGGTGAAAGGGATTCCATTGCATGCCGTCGGTCGTGGCGCTGGAGATGAGTTTGTGACGGCGGGTGGCGTCAATACGAGCGAGGTTGATCCAAAGACCATGGAGTCACTGGTTTGTCCTGGTTTGTATTTTGCCGGGGAAATTCTCGACATTGATGGTTTTACCGGTGGGTTTAATTTACAGGCGAGCTGGGCCACCGGACACTTGATCGGCGAATCAATTG
>JAYVTL010000010.1:0-3673 GCA_043788845.1 Candidatus Uhrbacteria bacterium | reverse complement strand
TTTTGTTTGATCGAGCTGAGCTCGATGGTGGGCGGGGGGAGAATCGAACTCCCATGGCCTTGCGACCGCTGGTACCTGAAACCAGTGCGTCTACCAATTCCGCCACTCGCCCACGTCACTTGCGAGCCTACCTTTTCTCGCGTGGGGATGATGACGTGTTTAGGGGGTTGGGTCAAGAACGTGTAGCCTCTTGCTTTGACAGTTCTGACTATCCATGGTATTATCCTTGCGATAGATGTCACTCTCGCCGCTGATTTGCGCAGTATTGAGCAAATTTCGATGGTCGTGACATGAGGAAAGAAGATCGATTCTGCTTTCCATCGGTCCACAATCAATAGGTCTAAAGATCAAATCAGTCATTTATTTTTTTGTTTTTGTAATCACGTATGGACAATCCAACAACTCCCCCACTCCCACCAGGCGGTACGCCGGCGGGATCGGGCCGACCGCAGGGTCGTCGCCCATTTTTTGGCCGAGGTCGCTTTCAACAGCCACGTCCGCCAATGAACCCAGCCGCAGCACCATCAACCGATGGTAAACCGGCCGGGATGCATTCACTTATCCAAAAAGCCGTGGCCAAGAATGGTCGTGAAGGCAAGGAAGGTGAGGCACAACCAACCATGAAACCGCATGAACGCGGCATGTCACTCAAGCAAGGTTTCGCTCGAGAAGAAGGTGCAGCTCGTCAGCCGCTGACTATTACGCCGCGCGGCATGACACCACCAGGTGCAGCTCATGGGACGCCGGGCAATCGCAATCAAGGCGGTCCAGGCGGACAAAAGTCTGGCGGCAAACGCGGCGGCAAGGGTCGCCAAGGCGGTGGCGCCTTTGTGCGCGAAGCTCGCATGCAGACCTATAAGCATAATCCGTATTTGAAAACAGGCACGGATAAAGATACGCTCGAAGCCGATCCAACGGCTCGCTTGAAGGTCATGGTGTTGGGTGGCAATGAAGAAATTGGCCGCAACATGACCATGATGGAATTTGGAAATGACATCATCTTGATCGACATGGGTTTGCAGTTTCCGGATGAAGACATGCCGGGGATCGACTACATCATCAACAATGTTTCGTGTTTGAAAGGCAAGGAAAAAAATATTCGCGGCGTGATTATTACGCATGCGCATTATGACCACATCGGTGGGATTCCACATTTGATGCCAAAATTGGGCAATCCCCCATTGTTCGCGACGGATTTGACTTGCGGCATTATTAAAAAGCGCCAAGAAGATCATCGCGATGCTCCTCCGCTCAATTTGCATGAGGTGAAGTCGGATGATGTGTTGCAGCTTGGGTGTTTCACGATTGAATTCTTTGGTGTTGCGCATTCGGTGCCATCATCGATGGGTGTGATTGTGGGAACTCCAGCCGGGATTGTCGTCCACACGGGTGACTTTAAACTCGACTCACAACCAGGTGCACAATCGGTGCAAGAAACGCATAAGATGTTGAAATTGGGTGAGCGCAATGTGCTCGCACTCATGATTGACTCGACGAATGCGAGTGCGATTGGTCGCCAGTTGCCAGAAGGCGAAATCCAACATAACTTGGATGAAATTATTGCGAATGCGCATGGCAAGATTATCATCGGGACTTTTGCTTCGATGATTGCGCGTGTGCAACAGATCATCATTGCGTGTGAACGTGCGGGTCGCAAAGTTGCGGTTGAAGGCTTCTCGATGAAATCAAATATCATGATTGCCCAAGAGTTGGGATACATGAAGATTCAAAAAGGAACCTTGATCGACTCCAAAGCGATTAAAAACTATCCTCGCGAAAAAGTCGCGGTGGTGTGTACGGGTGCACAAGGCGAAGAACGCGCGGTGCTCATGCGCATTGCGAATCGCGAACATCCATTTATTGAAATTGAAAAGGGCGATACGGTGGTGTTTTCTTCATCGGTGATTCCGGGCAATGAACGCTCGGTGCAACGGGTGACGGATACCTTGTATCGCGAAGGTGCCGTGGTCAAGAATTACAAAATGATGGATGTGCACGCCGGTGGACATGCCAAACAAGAAGACTTGATTGAAATGCATCAAATGATCAAGCCTAAGTACTTGATTCCAATCGAAGGTCACTATGCGTTTTTGGTGGAACATGCGAATGCGGCGGTGAAAGCCGGGTTCAAGCGTGAAAACATCATGATTGCGGACAATGGTCAGATCATGGAATTCGATACCAAGGGCAATGGTCAAATTACCAACAAGAAAGTCGACACCAGCTATGTGTTTGTGGATGGCTTGGGCGTGGGTGATACCAATCACATTGTGTTGCGCGATCGCCAAGAGTTGGCAGGAGACGGCATTGTGATTGTGATGGCGGTTGTGAGTCAGCGCACGGGGAAACTCTTGCAACTGCCGGACTTGATCTCGCGCGGATTTGTGTACATGAAAGAACATGAAGAACTGATTGCACTCGCGCGCAAAAAAGCCGGACAGATTTTGGCCGATAGCGATCCTCGCTCGAGCGCAAATAGCACCTATCTCAAAGATAAATTGCGCGATGATTTGGGAGCATTTCTCTATCTCAAAACTCAACGCCGACCAATGATTTTACCGGTCATTGTCGAGGTTTAAACAACCGATCACTCCCCTGTGGGGTGTGATCCATGCGGCCGATTGATTCGGACATATGGATTGCGCCCTACGGAACGCAAACGTTTGAACAACAGAAGAATGAAGATGCATAGATCATGGATCCGCATCGCTATCAGATTCAACAATCAAACGCTTTCCGAGACTGGCACCATGCGTCAGGAACGTATAAATGAAGTCATAAGGTTAGATAGACAGGCAAACGGAAACATATTTCCGCCTAGAACGAAACCAGAAGACAGAATATTTTCGGAAAAGAAAAACGCCCCGATGAACATCGGGGCGTTTTTTTATAAATCACTTTCGTTGAGTTGAGAAAAGAATTGTTTTCCTTCTGGGCTATCCAGATCCTTGAATGGGGACAATGGAGCCGTGAAGCCCGAGTATATTTTGTATACATTTCTGGAAGTTGTGAAGTAGAATGCAGCACCGCAGTCATCTTTCTTTGGATCTGAATACACATCGCAGACTCCAGCCGGCTTATAAACGAGATTTTTATATGGAGTGGCTTTAATTGTCGAAGCGACTGATTTCGTCAATGGTTCCATGGTGAGTTCAACATAGGACAGGCTGCTATTCTTGTTCAATAGAACATGACATGTTTGTCCATTCTTCGCTAGATCGGTTGCGGACCATTCGGTTTGTTTTATGCCTTCACCAAAGCTCAAGCCACACCATGGATTAAAATATTCTTCGACCATGAAGTTGGCCTGCGGGGCAGCGGATGAAGTGTCACTGGTCTTTTGTTCAACCGTTCGGAGACGCGCTTCCACCCGTGCAACTTGTTGACTCACCGTGGCAATGGCTTGGGCATTGAGCGTGGACTCAAGGTCGATCTTAAAGTAGATGATCAAGAAGCTGACGGCGCATAACATGATGAGTGCGATGAGCAAGGCGGTGCCATTGTCGGTATGAGTTTTTTTGGCGAGTGTGGGAAGGGGCATAGGAAGAGTGAGAATGAATCGTGGTGAGTATACCGCACTGGCGTGAGTTTGCCTGTATGGGTGGTTGTGGCATACTCGGCGGACGTCCTTTTACCCCTGGGGGTTTCCATGATCAAACGTTCACAATTGTCT
>JAYVTL010000009.1:0-3097 GCA_043788845.1 Candidatus Uhrbacteria bacterium | reverse complement strand
CGCTCGAAGATTGTTTCGTCTATGCGCGAGCTGTTGGATGTGCGCGGTTTCTTGGAAGTTGAAACACCAACCCTGCAGCCGGTGTATGGCGGAGGTTTTGCGCGGCCGTTCAAGACACATCATAATGCGCTGGATGTTGATTTCTTCTTGCGTATTTCTGATGAGATGTATCTGAAGCGCTTGTTGGTTGGTGGTCTGGAAAAAGTGTATGAGATTACCAAGGTGTTTCGCAATGAGGGGATAGATCATGACCATAATCCGGAGTTTACGATGTTTGAAGCGCAGGTTGCGTATGAGGATTATCGGTATGGCATGGATTTGTTTGAAGAATTATTTGAATATTCGGCCAAGAAAGTGTTCGGAACAACCGACGTCATGCATGGGGAGATGGCGGTCAGCGTGGCTCGGCCATGGTTGCGCATGAGCTTGGTGGAGTCCGTGAAACAGGTTGGTGGTTTGGATGTTTCAGATTGGACCGATGTCGCCATGGCAAAAGACGAACTGCGCCCACTTTTGAGTGAGAAGAAAGCCGGTGAGCTTGAGCGTATGTTAACCGTTGGTGAATTGATCGCCTTTGCGTTTGAAGAGTTGGTGGAGGAAAAATTGATTCAACCAACTATTATCTACGACTATCCCATCGAAGTGTCGCCGTTAGCTAAGAAGAGTTCTGACCCACGCTTCACGGAGCGCTTTGAAGCCTTTGCCCTGGGGAGTGAGATCGGCAATAATTACTCGGAATTGAATGATCCACTTGATCTCGAGAAGCGGTTTGTGGAGGAGAAGAAGAAAGAAGCGGCTGGGTTTGATGAAGCGCACCAAACTGACCATGCCTATCTCGAGGCCATTCAACATGGGATGCCGCCAGCCTGTGGGCTCGGGATCGGGATCGATCGGATGGTGATGTTGCTGACGGGTACACAAAATATTAAGGAAGTCATTTTATTCCCGACGCTTCGACCTGAACACAACGAAAACTAATATGAAAAAACTCGCAATGTGCTTTGGCACGTTTGATGGCTTGCATGTGGGGCATGAAGATTATTTTCGCCAAGCCAAGGACATGGCCGATGAATTATTCGTGGTGGTTTCGCGAGATGAGACCGTGGTTGATTTGCGGGGGAACTTGCCAAATACCAATGAGAATGATCGTTTAACGGCCGTTTTGGCTCACCCAAATGTGGATGACGCACGTTTGGGGTATATTGAGGACAAGTATAAGATTATCGAAGAAGTGAGACCAGATATTATTTGCCTGGGTCATGATCAAGAAGCCTTTACCGAGCGTTTGGAAGCAGAATTGGCGCGACGGGGAATTGCGGCCACCGTGGTTCGCTGCAATCCATACATGCCAGACATCCACCAGTCCTCATTATTGCGAGGCATGCGTGAAGAAGAGCCGAGCGGGGAAGCAGAATACGATGAACAAGGTTTGCCAATGTAACTTATACTTCTATGCTTGATCCAAAATACGTCCGTGAACACCTTGCAGAGGTGCGAGAGAATTGCCGTGTGCGCAATGTCTCGGTCGATATCGATGGCTGGCTTGCCTTGGATCAAGAGCGTTCAGAATTAATCAAGCAAACCGAAGCAGTTCGGGCTGAACGCAATACCATTGCCGATTCAATGAAAAGCGCAGCGGCAGCAGAACGCCCGGCTTTGATTGAAAAGGGGAAGAGTTTAAAAGAGTCTTCGACGGTGCAAGAAGCGCGTCTGAATGAGGTTGAGGCGGCTTGGAAGACCTTGATTTTGGCTTTGCCTAATCGGACTCATGTCGATGCTCCCGTTGGCAATACCGACGAAGATAATCGTGAACTACGAGCCGTGGGGCAGATTGCTCCGCTCGAGCAGCCACTTGATCATGTGGCGTTGTGTGCCAAACATGATGTGTTGGATTTTGAGCGCGCAGCCAAGGTAACAGGTGCGAAATTTTATTATTTGAAGGGGAAGTTGGTGTTGTTGGAGCAGGCTTTGATCCGTTTTGCACTTGATCTTGTTGCGCAGGAAGGCTTTACGTTAATGTCGACGCCAGATTTGGCCAAGGATGAGATTATAGTGGGCACGGGTTTTAATCCACGTGGTCCAGAAACTCAAGTGTATTCGATTGAAAACTCGGATATGTCCTTGGTTGGGACGTCAGAAATAACCCTCGGAGGTTTCCATAAAGACGAAATGTTGCCAGGTTCAGCCATGCCGATCAAATATGCCGGTTTATCGCATTGCTATCGGACCGAAGCGGGGACTTATGGTCGTGAGTCCTATGGCTTGTATCGCGTACATCAGTTCTCGAAAGTTGAGATGTATGTGTTTTGTGCACCCGAACAATCCGAAGCTATGCATCTTGAGTTGTTGCGAATTGAGGAATTGGTCTTCAAGACTTTGGAAATTCCATATCGTGTGATCGATACTTGTACGGGGGATTTAGGTGGGCCAGCGTATCGCAAATACGATCTTGAGGCTTGGATGTGGGGCAGGGGAGAGGGCAAGGGTGGGTGGGGTGAAGTGACTTCGACCTCGAACTGTTTAGATTATCAAGCACGTCGGCTCAATGTCCGGATCAAGAATGCAGAAGGGGAGAACAGCTATGCCCACACTTTGAATGGCACCGTGCTGTCGATGGCACGCGCTTTGATCGCTGTGCTCGAAAACCACCAGCAAGCAGACGGTAGCATCAAGATTCCAGCGGCTCTGATCCCATACTGTGGGTTTGATCGCATCGGATAACATTTGTACTCATTGTTGGTTTTCTCTACTGCACATTATGGCTCCATCGCGTGTTCAACCAAAAACTTGGATTGAAATTTCCAAGGCAGCTATCGGTCAAAATGTCCGAACTTTTAAGAAACATTTGGGTAAAAAAGTTGGTCTCATGACGGTAGTTAAAAGTAATGCGTATGGTCATGGATTAGTTGAAGTTGGTCGGATTGCCCAGCAGTCTGGAGCGGATTGGTTGGGTGTAGATTTGGTTGATGAAGGCATTGCTTTGCGTGCGGCTGGCATCAAATTACCGATACTGATTCTTGGTTTTACTTTGAATGAACGACTCGCAGATTGTGCTGCAAATGATTTATCATTTGTTGTCTACAATCTCGAAACAGCG
>JAYVTL010000008.1:0-9923 GCA_043788845.1 Candidatus Uhrbacteria bacterium | reverse complement strand
TCTGGTGTGGCGCATGTCGGTAAAAGCTTGATAGCACAACAGTTTGCTTGTGGTTTGCTTGAGCTTGATCCAAGCGATCCGTTGGCATTGTCGGCGCATCCGGATTTTATTTCGTTGATGGTGGAAGAAGGAAAAAACTTGGTGTCGATTGAGCAAGTGCGGCATTTGAAAGAGAGGGTGTCTCTGCGACCGATGCGAGCTAAGCGCAATGTGGTTTTCATCCCGCAAGCGGATCGATTCAATGAGTCAGGAATGAATGCATTGCTGAAAGTTTTGGAAGAGCCGCCTGCTGATGCGGTGTTCATTATGGTGGCACTCGATGCCAGCCGTTTGCCGGGGACGATCCGGAGTCGTTCGGTACAATTGCCGTTGAATGTGGTGGCGAAGCAAGAGTTGGTGGATGCGCTCAAAGCTCGGGGGATGTATGAAGCGGAGGTGTGGCAAACGGTGGAAGCGGCGCGTGGACGTCCGGGTTTAGCTTTACAAGCACAAACAGCTTCGGCATTTGATCCATTGGTGCAAGATTTTTTTCAGGCGCAGAATGCTGGGGGTCGGTTGGCTGGTGTGGAAGTTCTCGCAAAAGCCTGTGAGTCAGAGGAGGATGCGGTGGGGGCTTGGCGCTATGTGTTGGGATTGATGATGGAGTATTTACTGAAAGGACAATTTGGCGAGAAGGGGGATTTTGCCTTGTCGATTGGTTTGTTGGATGCGTGGAAAGCGGTGGGGAGTGCGATTTCGCCGCGGATTCCGTTGGAGGCTGGAGTGATGCAAGCTGATTTGGTGACATCGAACCCAGCAGGATTGTCGGGTTTATTACCGACTCATCTACCAAGATCGTTGCCAATGGTTTATACTGCACTCCAAGATCTCTAAACCTTTTTATGACCTACCTTTCTCGTGTACGTTTTGCTTTGCCTTTTTTGGCGTTGAGTTTGGTGGGTGCTGGTTGCTTTGGTACTACAGCGCCAGCCAAAGGCCCGGATGCTGGTGTGTTAAAGACAACCGATGGGGGAACGACCTGGGTTGATAAAAAAGTTTTGGTCAGTGGGCCAAAGGTTACGGCAGCTGTTGGTGGTTATGACATTGTGGATTTAGCCTTTGATCCGCAAGACCATTTGACCATGTATGCCGCCACACGCGGTAATGGTTTAATTTATACCGAAGACGGTGGTGATTCATGGAAGCAACCAAAAGTGCTGACAACTGGGCAGATTAATGCGATTGCGGTGGATCCAAAGCAAAAGTGTACGGTGTATGCTTCGAGTGCGAATAAATTGTTTAAGACCACGACCTGCGGACGCGATTGGGATCAGATTTTCTTTGATCCGAGGACGGATAAATCATTTACCAAGCTGATTGTTGATTGGTATAACCCAACCTCATTATTTGCTGGTACCAATGATGGCGACATTTTTCGTTCAAAAGATTCTGGTGCGTCTTGGCAGGTGGTGAAGCGGGTGGATGGGATGGCGATTACCAGCTTGGTGATTAATACCAAGGATTCAAGGATTGTGTATGCAGGTTCATTGGGGGATGGGATTTGGAAGACGATGGATGGTGGTGAGACGTGGTATCAAATCAAAAAACAATTTGGCGATGAATATCGCGATGCGCGCAAGGTGACGCAATTGGTGCTTGATCCGATTGATCCCGAAGTTGTGTATGATATTTCGAAATACGGTATTATTAAATCGACGGATGGAGGATCGACCTGGACCGCATTGCATTTGACCGCGCCTCCAGGGACGGTGAAGATCAATTCGTTGGCGGTTGATCCAAAGAATAATAAAAATTTGGTGTATACCGGGGTTTCGACCTTACAGTTTTCGACGGATGGCGGCATTAGTTGGACACCAAAGAAATTACCAACATCACAAGCGGGATCGGTGTTGTTGATTGATCCGGTGGATAGCAATGTGCTGTATTTGGGAACAACGCCACCTCCAGCTAAATAATTGAAAATGTTGTGAAGTTGGCCGACCACGTGCAGCAAAAACGCGTGGTCGGTCATTTTGTTTGGGTGTTGGTGGTAGCGCGTTGACGAAAGCTCTAAAAAATGGAAAACTAGGCGTCGTATGGCGAACCCTATTGAATTAGCAAAACCCGAGTTTGATCAAGTGATTGAGCATCTCGAGAAGGAACTCAAGAATATGCGCAGCGGTCGCGCCAATGCAGCGACCGTTGAGGATATTAAGGTCGAAGCGTATGGTTCGGTAATGGATATGAAAGGTGTGGCTTCGATTTCGATTCCGGATGCAAAGACGATTCAAATCGAACCATGGGATAAAAATTTAGCCAAAGATATTGAAAAAGCATTGACGGCTTCAAGTATCGGATTGACGCCGAATGTTTCGAATGGAGTGATTCGTTTGATCATGCCACCGATGAGCGAGGAAAATCGTCGTGATATGGTGAAGGTGATTTCGCAAAAAGGGGAACATGCGCGCATTGGCATTCGCAATGTGCGTGAAACGGTGCGTGATGCCATTAATAAACTCGAAGAAACTAAAGCGATTGGCGAAGATGAAAAATTTCGTTTGACCGATGAGTTGGAGGCCAAGGTGAAAGAATATAATGCCAAGATCGAGTCGACGGTCAAAGAAAAAGAAGAAGAGATCATGACGATCTAATTGTATGCCAATCTCTGCTGAGCAAAAAATGGATTTACTGGTGTCGCTGTGTAAACGGCGCGGGTTTGTGTATCCGGATTCAGAAATTTACGGTGGGTTTGCCAATGCCTTTGATTACGGGCCGTATGGTGTTGAGTTGAAAAATAATATTCGTGATGCTTGGTGGAATCGGTATGTGCGCATGCGCGATGATGTGGTTGGCTTAGATTCGCCGATTATTCAGAATCCGACCATGTGGGAAGCCTCTGGTCATGTACAGACATTTAGTGACCCATTGGTGGATTGTAAAAAATGTCATCGTCGTTATCGCGCTGACCATTTACTCGAAGCTAAGCAAGCCGAACCTGGTTATGATAAAGAACAGCCGCTCGACATGAAGGATGTTGATTGTCCTCACTGTGGCGGCGAATTGACGGATATTCGACATTTTAATTTGATGTTTAAGACAAAAATTGGCGTGACGGATGACGCGACCAATACTGCCTACTTACGCCCAGAAACGGCGGGTGGGATGTTTGTGGCTTGGCGCAATATTAAAGACACAGTGCGTAAGCGTTTGCCATTTGGGGTGGCACAGGTCGGAAAAGCTTTTCGGAATGAAATTACGCCGGGGAATTTTATTTTTCGCACGCGTGAGTTTGAGCAAATGGAAATTGAATATTTCGTGAAGCCCGAAGATGCGCCGCGTGCGTTTGAAGAATGGCTGGCAGAAATGAAGAGCTGGTTATTTGATGTGTTGAAACTGTCGGCAAAAAATGTGGTGTTTCATGAAATCGCAGAAGCTGACCGTGCGTTTTATTCGCAGCGTACGGTGGATGTGGAATATCAATACCCGTTTGGTCAAAAAGAATTGTATGGTCTCGCCAACCGCACGGATTATGATCTTTCGCGCCATCAAGAGTTTTCGAAGGAGGATATGCGTTGGTTGGACCCAGAGACCAATCAAAAGATTTTGCCATACGTCATTGAACCAACATGGGGTTTGAACCGTTCGGTGCTGGCGGTGCTATGCGAGCATCTTGATATTGATGAGGCAGAGACTGCGGAAGAAGGCGAAAAGGAACCTCGGATGGTCTTGCGTTTTCCTCCTAAACTCGCGCCAGTAAAAGCGGCGATTTTTCCATTAACCAAAAAAGACGGGCAACCAGATGTCGCGAAGAAGTTGGCCTCTCGTTTGCGAGCGAAGGGTTGGTTGGTGGAATATGATGAAAGCGGGTCGATTGGAAAGCGCTATCGTCGGCAGGATGAGATTGGGACGCCGTGGTGTTTTACGGTGGATGGGGAAACGGCCGCGACGCAAACCGTGACCGTGCGTGATCGCGATGCGATGACGCAAGAACGAATTACGCTTGATGAAGTGGCTAGTTATATTCAACAACGACTCGCATGAATACCAAACCAACAGTTCACACGTTAAAGAATGGGATGCCGGCCGTGATTGTGCCGCAAAAGGGCGCAGAATCCATGACCTTGTTGGTATTGACGCGGGTCGGTTCGCGTTATGAATCGAAGCCGCTCAATGGCGCTTCGCATTTTATTGAGCATTTGATGTTTAAAGGCACCAAGCGTCGGCCAGATACGACGGATATTTCGCGCACGCTTGATCGATATGGGGCGGCGTATAATGCGTATACCGATAAGGATGTGACGGGGTATTACATCAAGATGGACAGTGCTCATACTGCTTTAGCGATCGACATGTTGCATGACATGTTGTTCCATTCGAAATTTGATGCCAAGGAAATGGATAAGGAACGCGGGGTGATCATTGAGGAAATAAATATGTATGAGGATAATCCGCAGATGCATATTGATGAATTGTTGGAAGCTGCCTTATTTCCTGATTCGACCTTGGGTTGGGATATTGCGGGACCACGCGAAAATATTCGCCAAGTCACGCGAGATGAACTGGTTGAGTACCGTGACTCGTATTATATCCCGCGGCGGATGACCGTGGTGTTGGCGGGTAAGGTTGTGCCTGGCGCCATTGGTTTGCTCGAAAAGACTTTTGGTTCAGTGAAGCGTGAGGTTGGGAAGGATCATGCCTTTGTGCCATTCGTGGCGCCAAAGAAATTACCAGAGCCGATTGGTTTTCAGGCGAAGGAAACCGAACAGGTGCAGTTTTCGATGGCTTTTCATGGTTTGGCCATGAATGATCCGCGTATTCCGGCGGCGTCATTACTGGCAACAATTTTGGGGAGTGGAATGTCTTCGCGGTTATTTGTGGAGATTCGTGAACGACGTGGGTTGTGTTATTCGATCGGTGCTTCGCATGGTGCGCGTGAAGATATTGGAGTGTTTAATATTTCGGCGGGTCTTGAGAAAAAAAGATTACCCGAAGCGGTGAAGACCATTATTGCGGAATTGAAAAAGGTGGTGAAAAATGGAGTAACGTCCGAAGAGCTGCGTCGAGCGAAAGATCAAATTCGCGGGCGCACCATGTTGTCGTTTGAGGATTCGGCGTCGCAGGCCGAATGGTATGGGCGACAATGGTTATTCAAGCATAAGCTTGATACGCCAGAGTCGCGGATGAAGAAATTTGAGCAGGTGACGGCGGCACAAGTGAAAGCGGTAGCCAAAGATATGTTTAATCCCGCCCATATGGCTGCAGCCATCATCGGACCGCTCGGGAAGAAGAAAGATGTGGAAAAACTCATCACGTGGTAAGTTCAGACCTATGAAAAAGATTATCGTTGCCAATTGGAAAATGCATTATGGCCCCATCAAGGCTGGGGCTTGGATTAGAGCTTTTCGACGTGAACGGTTGCCAAAAGATCTTGAAATCGCCGTGTCGGTGCCATTTGTGTCTTTAGCAGCGGCTCGTTCTTCACTTGGTCGCGCTTCGATCCCAGCTTTAGCGGCGCAAGACTGCTTTTGGGCAGAAGAGGGCGCGTTTACTGGTGAAATCTCGCCAAGCATGTTGGTGGAGTTTGGAACTCAATTATGCTTGGTTGGTCACAGTGAACGTCGGTTATTGTTAGGCGAAACTGATGAGATGGTGGCAAAAAAAGCGGTTGCCCTACAAAAAGCGGGGATTATACCGGTTATTTGTGTGGGGGAGACGGCGATTCAACGTAAGCGTGGGGAAGCGACCAAGGCGGTACGTGCCCAGGTTCAGGCGGCTTGTGATGGGTTGAAAGCTGATACCAAGGCCATCCCAATGTTCGCCTATGAGCCAGTTTGGGCCATTGGGAGTGGTAAACCGTGTTCACCGCTTGAAGCCAAGGAGATGCACGATGCTATCCGGGCTGTTCTCGCAAAGAAATTTGGGAAGAATGCTGAGCTGATTCGGGTGATTTATGGTGGGTCGGTTGATCAACGGAATATTGGTGAATACTTGACCACAACCGGTGTTGATGGTGCCCTAGTGGGCGGTGCGTCGCTTGATCCGCGTAATTTTGGCTTATTGTGCCGCGCGGCTCTGCCGGCGTAGTCAAACTCTGTGATTGTATTTTGGGTCTTATTGCTGATTGCGACGGTGGCACTGGTTGTCATGCTGGCTGTTTTGTTGCGTCATTGGCAAGAGATTAAAATCATCGACACTAATTCCATTCAAGAAGAACGCGAAAAGCAAAAGCGTGATGAGCTGATTTTGCAGCGCTTTGATCGTTTGAAGTCAGATAAAATTGCGCCATTGCGAGCCGTGGCGAAAAAAGTGATTCATAGCACGAAGACACGTTTTCATGCCGGCTATTTGCGTCTGGTTCGTCTCGAAAAATATTATGCGCAAGCGAAGGCGCCCTTTGTCTTGATGACACCATCAGTGAAAGATCGGATCAAGTTACTGTTGAATGACGCGCGGTCATTGGCACGAGATACGAAATGGGCTGATGCGGAGCGTCGGTATCTTGAAGTGCTGGGGATCGATGCGCATGCTTGGGATGGGTATCGTGGATTAGGTAGTATTTATTTGAAGCAGGAACTTTATCCACAAGCCAAGGAGACATTTGAGTTTTTATTGCAAAGTAAAAAGGCAGATGATGCAACCTTTGCGGCCTTGGCGGATATTGCGGAAAAAGAAGGGAATGTAGGGCAGTCCGAAGATTTTCGGAAGCGAGCCGTGGCTTTTCGTCCGCGTTTAGCGAATCGCAATGCCGAGTTAGCTGAGTTCTATTTGGGACAGGGAGAAAGCGCTAAGGCATGGCCGGTAGCGAAGCGGGCGGTTGAGTTAGAGCCCAAATCTGCGAAGTACCTTGAATTATCTTTGGAGGCTGCTATACTCGTCGGCGATCGGCAAGAGGCACGGCGTCGCTATGATCAGTTACGCTTAGTCTCGCAAGATCGTACCAAGCTTCAATCTGTGAAAGAGCGCTTGGATGCGATGCCGATGTAAGAAGGAAGAAATCATGCCGTTTTAGCTCAGCTGGTAGAGCATCTCCATGGTAAGGAGAAGGTCACCGGTTCAATTCCGGTAAACGGCTCCATGGAGCATGTAGCTGGTAGCGAGTAGTTGGTCGCTGGGGTTCGAATGGAACTCCCAGGTGCCAGATGCTCGTTACCAGCTACTTTCCAACCAGGGTAGGTTCCGGAGCGGTCAAACGGGGCAGACTGTAAATCTGCTGGCTCACGCCTTCGAAGGTTCGAACCCTTCCCTACCCACCATACAAAAACCACCTTTCATAGGTGGTTTTTGTTTTGCCTGGAGGGAGCGTATCTCGTATGATGTGTGGGTATGAATAGCCAGACGTATTCTGTTGAAGAGTTACACGTGGCTTTGGCGCAAACGCCAAAGCCGTTGGTGATTGATGTGCGTGACGCCGAGGAATTGACCGAGGGTTTTATTCCCGGCTCGATTCATATTCCGTATCTCGAGATGGAACACTATGCGCCGATGTTATTGCCAGACAAACAGGCGCAGATTGTGACGTATTGTGCGACCGGTCGGCGGTCGGGGATGGCGGCAGAAACTTTGCGCCAGCTTGGATACGTGAATGCAAAAAACCTCTTGGGAGGTTTTGCTGCGTGGTCAGGGTGAAGTTTTATTTTACGAGCAGGTTATAGATGAAGGTGACGACTGGGTCAATATTGGGGCCGTATACGATGGCACCGCCCAAGGCTCCGGTAATAGTGATGCTCGTTAGCCCAATGAGCGCAGCTGGTATGGCGAGATACCATTTTTTTGTCAGCAAGCTGGCAAGTTTTTTTGCGGCTCGTGTCAGTGCATTGTTTGGCAAGCGTTTCTCCCAAAGATTGGTTTCACTTACGAGTGCAATTAGGTAGGCTAAAGCAAACAGAGCATAGAAGTAGGCGGTAAAATTGGCCCAGTTGGAATGAACTTCGGTGAGTTTGCCTGGAAATTTTTTTTCGATGAGTTCGCCGGTTTGGAGGGTGATGATGGCGATACTTGAACCGGTGATGAGAAAAAATGCCTTGAGACGAAACCAAAATGGAGTGGTGAGCCAAGGCAAATGTGCGATTTCGATGATGGAGTACATGGTGAGTAAGGCAATGGGAAAATGTACTATCATCGGATGAATATTGGTAAACATAGTTTTTTCATCCTAGCATATCTTGACGAAATTGGTATTTTCAGGTAGTTTAGTTTTTCCATCGTTTCCACAAACTCAGGAGGTCTCACATGAAATATCGATGGCTGTACATTTTGTGCTTGTTCGTACCGATGCTGATGATGGGCTGCTTCACCCGGACTGACATGGCCGAGTTGAAGGATGCACATCAGCCGCTTAGTATCTCGGCGGATCAGCCGCTGCAGCTCACTCTGCAAGCGAATGCCGAAAGTTCTCCTCGGAGCATGCTGGCAGTGCGGCTCACGGCGAATCGTTCGTCTTGGGCCGTGATGTGTCTGTACGATGCGAATCACACGACTTCCTTGTTGCTGCCTGAAGGCCAAGAGGCTGAGCTGGTGCAGATCGAAAGTCGTCCCAAGGACGTACCGGTCGAGGTGCCGTCAGCTGAAACGGTGGGTCCGCATGAGATCGTCGCCGTGGCTTTTCTCGAGAAGGAAGATGCGGATGCGGTGCTGTATGCGCTGCGTCATCATGAGATCTCGTGCTATACGGTCAAATTCCATGCTTCGGACATGGTGGATGAGACTCGGGTAGCGGTCGCGTCGTCCAAACTGATGGTCAAGCCGAAGTAGCTTAGAGCCCGCGCCAACAAGAGTTGGAGCGGGCTTTTTTCATGTCAATTGTGCATCTTCCCTTGACAGGAAGGGTTTTTCCTGGCATTTTAGAAACTCCCTTTGGGGAGTTCTTTACAGCCTTATAAAACGTTTTTTTGGAGGTGCAACATGCACATACGCCGGTTTTTCGTTTGGCTTTGGTTGCTCGTGTTGCCAGCATTGGTGCTGGTCACGAACAGCGCGCAGGCAGCCGAGCCATTGAGTCAAAGTATGCGCGAATCGATGCGGTATGATCCCCGCGCCGTGATCGAGGTCCGTGATGCCTGTAAAAAGGCCTCGGCGACCAAGATGGCGGCTGATGGGGAATCAGAGTTGGAACAGGTGTTGCGAGCTATTCAGCTTCGACACTTGCAGCGCCTGCGGACCAATAGGGTTCAAAGGTTTCCGTCTGGAACATCACCACCTCCGGTGGAGGCGTTGACCTGTGAGTACATCACGGGCGTGCCAACCTTGAGTTTGGAGGATGTGGCGGATCAGGCTGTGCTACGGCCACGGATGGCCAAATGGCGACGCAAGGCTGCGGAGGAGCGTGTTGCAAAGAAGCAACAAGCGCCGACCGTGCCCGTTGTCGCGGCGGTGGTTGAACCACCTGTTGTGAAACCGGTTGTCGCCAAGGTCGCGGTACCGACTCCGGCGCAACGTGCGGTGGTGGCGAGCTCGGTGTGTTTCCCCGATACCTTCGAGGTTCGATCGTGGTCCAAGGACGAGCTCAAGCTCTATGCCAAGGACGGTGCAACGGCATGGCAGTTGATTCATTCATGCTATGCCAAGGTATACGATGTGTCGGCGGTGGCCGTGGTGACAGGCAATACGGCTGAAAAAACCGTGCCATACTGCACGAAGGACACCGGCAAGCCGGAGTTCGACACCAAGCGCCTGCGACTCTTCAACCGTGAAGGTGGAGTGTCGTATGGTGAACCGGCGAATCAGGATTTCGTCGAGAAGTGCGGCGAACAGCGCTTGGGTTATGCTCTGCAGCCGCGCCAGGTGCTTACCTTGCGGGCGAAGGGCACGGCCATACCGGCGACCCAGGTCCAGCAGCTTCCAGTTTCGCCTCAGGTCAACGAAGAACCTGTCGCGCAAGCGATGGAGCCGGTGGCGCCAATTGCGCCCGTAGAAACGCCTCCAGTGCCGGCCGTGAATATCCCGGC
>JAYVTL010000007.1:0-7251 GCA_043788845.1 Candidatus Uhrbacteria bacterium | reverse complement strand
AGGGGCAATTCATGAATTGCCCCTACCGATGGCAAACGAATTTGTAGAAAGTTTCCTTTCCGCAATGGAAGACGATCTAAACACGCCGGTTGCGCTTTCAATCATGTGGAAGTTGCTAGATGCTCAAATACCGCGCGCGGACAAAGCCCAAGTGCTCGTTTGGATGGACCGAGTGCTCGCCTTAAATCTCGAAGACTATTTGGGAGTTCAGGTTCATGTGCCAATTGACATACAAGCTCTGGTGGATGAACGCGCTCTGGCTCGCGCAGAAAAAAAATGGACACGCTCCGACGAAATCCGTGATGCTTTACTCGAACGAGGCTGGCTAATCGAAGATGGGAAAGACGGCCAACTTGCCCGACCAGCATAAGACCGAGCCGTATGCTACAATACAAGCCATGGCTGATCTTCTTAAAGGTCTAGGAGAAGTTCCCCGCGTAGAAACTCCGGTTATCCCTGATGAGACGCCGCTTTTAGATGAAGAAAAAGCCCTCGCCGCTATCCCTGAAAGCAAAGATACTTTTTTGGAAGAAGTTGTACCTATAGCTGAAGCGCTCCCGCCAAAACAAGAGCAAGCACCGGTCGCAGCAGCTCCGGTGGCCAGCAAGCCAGTGACTCCGGCTGTCAAAAAAGATGAAGCAACGGTGGCCGTAGAAAAAGTGCTCGAAGCTGGGCTGGGGGATTTTTATGCCACCTTGCCAGCCGACGCCAAGCTCAAGTTCACTAAAAAAGGGGAAGAAGCCTCGGTGCAGATCTCGGTGATGGTGCGCAGTCTTCGGCTGAATGTGAAAAAAGCTTTGCAGCTGATTCGTGATTGGCTGCTAACCATTCCCAAAGTCAATAAGTTTTTTCTGGAGCAAGAAGCAAAGATAAAAGTGGATTTACTCAATCAATTGATTGAAGAACGTAAACAAGCTCGCGACAAATAGCCATGATCCCTCTCTTTCTCTTTCAACTCGATTTGGTCTCCGGCGCAGCCGAGAATCCCTTTAGCGTGGCGAGCATCGTCTCGGATCCAATGTTTTTGCTGGCGGCATGGATCATCGGCCTGATTTTTTTTGCCGTCATTGCCTTGTTAGTCATTCGGAATCTCTACACCCGTCGTGGTCGTGCTTCGGTAGCTTTTGATTTGCAAGTCATGTCGATCAAGGTGCCTAAGGCCGTCAAAAAAGAAGATATCGAGCAAAGTAAATCCACTCAACAAGTACAAGAACTCATCTCGGTCATGGAAACCGTCTATGCCACCATTGGTTCAATGACGCATGAGAAAGGCCTGTTTACTTGGTTAATGGGCTATCAAAACCTTTTCTCATTCGAGATCGTGGCGCATGCGGGCAAAATTACTTTCTACGTTGCCGTTCCTAAAAAGTTTCGTGAATTTATCGAACAGCAAATCCACGCCCAATTTCCCAATGCCCAAATTGAAGACGAACCGGACTACAATATCTTCTCGCCAAATGGCGTCGTCATGGGCAGCTACATGAAGTTTCGTCGTCAAAGCTGCTTTCCAATCAAAACCTATCGCAAACTCGAAACCGACCCGCTCAACTCATTGACCAATGCTTTATCCAAGGTTGAAGATGCAGATGGCGTGGGCATTCAAATCATTGTCACGAGCGCCTCGAAGGAGTGGCGCTCCGAAGGTTTGCGTATAGCCAAGGCCATGCAGCAAGGCAAAAAACTATCGCAAGTGCAAGGAAATCAAATCTGGAAGTCCGTCGGCAAAGAAATTGCGGCCGCTACTTCATCAGCCAAGCCTGGTGAAAAGAAACCAGATGAAGGCTATCGACTGTCGCCACTCGAAGAAGAAATGGTCAAAGGTTTAGAAGAGAAAGCCTCCAAAGCTGGTCTCGAAGTGAACGTCCGACTCGTGGTTTCATCAGCGAACCCTGAAAAAGCCAAACGCTATTTGAATGACGTCATGAGTGCGTTTGGTCAATATAATATTTACGAATATGGGAATTCGTTTACCAAAATTGCCCCCACTTTTCAAGGAGCCATGGTGCGACATTTTATCTTTCGTCACTTCGACCGCCGCTACTCCTTCACCATGAATCCCGAGGAGCTGGCCTCGATTTATCATTTCCCGTTGCCAACCACCGAGACGCCAAAAATCAACTGGTTATTATCACGCAAAGCCTTGCCGCCATCTAATTTACCGACGGAGGGGATCATGCTCGGCGCATCAGAGTATCGTGGTCACAATTATGAGATCCGTATGAAATCTGGCGACCGCCGTCGCCACATGTATTGCATCGGAAAATCTGGTTCGGGTAAATCGGTCTTTCAGGCTTCACTTATTCGCCAAGATGTTCTCGAAGGTCGTGGCGTCTGCGTCATTGACCCACACGGTGACCTGGCCGATGAAATTCTCGAGTACGTGCCCAAAGAACGTGCTGATGATGTGATCTTTTTCGACCCAGCTGACTACGATCGTCCGGTCGGCTTAAACATGTTGGAATTCGATCCAACGAAGCCACAAGAAAAAACCTTTGCCATCAACGAGATGCTGAAGATTTTTGACAAGCTATACGATTTGAAATCAACCGGCGGACCAATGTTCGAACTGTACATGCGCAATACGATTTTGCTCATGATGGAAGATGTAGAATCGGGCTGTACCTTGATGGATATTCCAAAAGTTTTAGCAGATGACGACTACCGCGCCTTCAAACTCTCAAAGTGCAAGTCACAAGATGTCAAAAACTTCTGGGAGAAAGAAGCACAAAAAGCCGGTGGTGAAGCTTCGCTGGCCAATATGGTGCCATACATCACCTCCAAACTGACGCCGTTTATCTACAACGATTACATGCGGCCAATCATTGGTCAGCAAAAAAGCACCTTCAATATTCGTGAGGCTATGGATTCGCAAAAGATTGTTTTAGTAAAACTCTCGAAAGGGAAGATTGGCGACTTGAATGCCTATCTGATCGGGATGGTCATTGTCGGCAAAATCCTGATGGCTGCCCTGGCGCGCGGGGACATGGATCCAAAAGATCGCAAAGACTTTTATCTCTATATCGACGAATTCCAAAACTTCTTAACCGATTCCATTTCCGCCATTCTCTCTGAAGCCCGTAAATATGGTTTGAACTTGATCATCGCTCACCAATTCGTCGGCCAACTGACACAAAAAGGCGGCGACAATTCCATCCGCGACGCTATCTTTGGAAACGTTGGTACCATGATCGCCTTCCGTATCGGCGTAGAGGACGCCGAATTTCTCTCAAAAGAGTTCACCCCAACGTTTTCAGAATTTGACTTGGTCAATGTCGAGGCCTTCACCGCCAATGCCAAAATCCTGATCGACAATACCGCTTCACGTCCCTTCAACTTCAAACCGGTCATGGCACCAAAAGGCAATAAGGAGCTTGGGAATATGATAAAAGAATTATCGCGTTTCAAATATGGTCGCAAGCGAGAATTGATTGAAGCAGAAATTGCCGAACGTCGCGAAGCCGCCTCGACCGGAGGGTTGGACGAATTAGGGCTGTAAGGCTAAACTACTGCCAGTTGTGGATAAGTCACAAAATAAAACCAAATGCCCCACATCGACGATGAGTTGAACACCGAGCATGGTGCGGTCAACTCACAACCAGATGGCGACAAGATTTCGTTGACCAATACAGAAACGAAGAATCTTCTTGCCCAAAGAATTATTATCGGTATCAAAGAAGAATTAGCGAATCTCGAACGCTTGCTTTCGAGTTCTTCCGAATCCGTCAATCTTGAGGAGTTCGTCAAGCGTCGTCGTTCCGAAGATGGCTCCGACATGGTTATGCCGGCCAATGACGGCAAAATTGTCGAAGGCGTTTTCGATGGTCAAAACATGGTCGGTTCAGACGGTCACCAATACACCATTCCGCCAAACTATTCTTCCAAATCTAAATTGGTTGAAGGTGATATTTTGAAGTTAACCATTCAAGTAAACGGCACCTTCTTGTTTAAACAAATCGGTCCCATTGAACGCCAGCGGTTGGTTGGTACCTTGGTACGCGACGAGATGTCTTCGGACTGGCGCGTGATTGCTGGTGGACAAAAATATGCCGTGCTCACGGCCGCCGTCTCGTATCATAAAGGCGAGGTCGGTGATGAGGTTGTTTTATTGGTGCCAAAAGCTGCGCCATCCAAGTGGGCCGCCGTCGAAAACATCATTAAGCCCGAGGCATAGGCAAAGCCGCGCACGAGTTGTACCGTGGTCGCTATGAATCTCTCTCGTGCCCATCGCCCGCAGCGCTTCGCTGAAATTACCGATCAAGAACCGATTAAAGAAACCCTCCGCAAAGAAGTCGAGAGCGGTAAATTAGCGCATGCCTATTTATTTGGCGGCCCACGCGGCGTCGGCAAAACCACGGCCGCGCGTATTTTTGCAAAAGCGCTGAATTGCTTGACGCCCGTGGCTGGCGAGCCTTGTACCACCTGTGCCAAGTGTCTCGAATTCAGCGCCGGCACCGGCCTGGATATTATGGAAATGGACGCCGCCTCCAATACCGGCGTCGACAATGTGCGAGAAGCCATCATCGAACATGTGCGCTTTGCCCCAACGGGCAGCAAACATAAAGTCTATATTTTGGACGAAGCACATATGCTGTCGACCAGCGCCTGGAATGCCCTGCTGAAGACGCTCGAAGAACCGCCGTCATACGCCATCTTCATCTTGATCACCACTGAGCTGCATAAAGTCCCAGCCACCATCCAAAGTCGCTGCCAGCGCTTTGATTTCAAGCGCGTGTCAGACGACAAGCTCGCCGAGCGTATCAAATCGCTGTCTCTTCTCGAAAAGATTACCATTGATCAGGCGGTGGTTGATGCCATCGTTTCGAAAGCTGACGGTTGTGTGCGTGATGCCGAAAGTTTGCTGGGACAATTATGCGCCCTGGGCGAATCGCATTTGACGGCCGCCATTGCCGAAATTATTTTGCCAGCTTCGCGTTTGCCTCTGGCGGCAGAAGTCTTGAAAATTTGGTCTAGCCGACAACTCGGTGCAGCTACCGCCAAGGTAGGGGAGATCGAAGACCAAGGCATTCCTTTCTTGCCTTTGTTCGATGACATGATCGAGGCCATTCGTCATTTATTACTAGCTTCAGATTCCGTAGAATGGCGTCAGCGTCTGGCAAATGGAGACGAAGGCATGCGCACCTTGGCCACTTTGGTCACCGTCTATGAGCCCGCCGAGCTCGCCGACATGGCCTTGATGCTGATGGAACGCCGTCGCGATGCCAAGCAAGGTGCCGATGCTCGTTTTTGTTTAGAGCTCGCCGCTGCCGCCGTCGCGCTGGGCATTTTGCCGCATGGTCCGTCGGCGGCTAGCACCTTGTCGAGTAGCGAAGCACGAACCAATATCATTCGCTCGGTCCCTGCCGCCGCTCCTGCCTACCATCCGCCAGCACCGATAGCTTCCTCACCAAAACCAATCCCACCAGCACCAGTCATCATCGCAACTCCGGTGTCATTCACCAGTTCGCCGCAACCTGTCACATCAACCGACGCACCCCACCTTTCGCTCAATCAAATCCAAGCGAAGTGGCCAACCTTCATCCGCAATATGGATGCGAAAAGTCCTTCGCTGACCTTTGTGTTGCGCATCAGCCGCCCCGTCGCCGTCGAAAACCATGTCGTCATGCTTGGTTTTCAATATGCCTATCATCGCGAAAAATTAATCACCGATCTCAAAGCGCGTCGTCTGATCGAAGATTGTATGCGCGAAACCTATGCCAACGCTGCCCTGCGTGTCGATGGCAATGTCACTGCGCCAGGCACCGAGCCAGAAAAGAAAGAAGATATGGTCAATACCATTCTCAAAGCCTTTGGCGGTAATCTTGTCGAAGAAGGTGGCACCAGCACCACACCTTAGCTATGCAAAAACCCAAGCCCCACTTGTCACATTGGATCGCTGCTTGGCGTTTTTTGTGGAATCCAAAAACCGACTGGAAACCAAAAGCCGTGCTCGTTGTCGCCCTGCTCTACTTGATCTCACCACTCGACCTTATCCCAGATTACTTCCCGCTCATTGGTTGGCTCGACGACATTGGCTTGTTAAGTTTCGCGGCCTGGTTAGTATTTCATCAAGCCTCATCTACCGAGCAGTAATCTGAATAGCTGGATACGCCAGGGAAAGTTTTTCAACCAGTTCGAGATAATCAAAACTCTTTACTTGGGTGAGATTTTGATCTAAAAGTTTTCCAAAGCGAATATCTTGAATAAAATATGCATCTTGTGGTTTGAGATAGCTGAGCATTTCAAAAAAGTCTTCTTCACGATGCACGCCTGGGCAAATCGTGGTTCGAAACTCATGTGGCACACCAGACTCTTGAATAATGCGAAAGCTATCCTGACAGTTTTGCACCACCTTGTCGCCACCAGTCTTGATAATATCCAGATAGCGCGGCCAAGCATTTTTTAAATCCATCGCGATGTAATCCAGCAAATTATCATCGAGCAACGAACGCACAACCTTAGGATGAACACCGTTGGTATCAAGCTTCACCAATAATCCAAGTTTTTTTATTTCGCCGATGAAGCGCTTGAGATCTGGCTGCAAGGTCGGCTCGCCGCCGGTAATGCAGACCCCATCTAGCATCTCGCGATGCTGGATGAGTTTATTTATCACCATATGTTCGGACACATGATGGTCAGAATCAACGGGAATTAAATCTGGATTATGGCAATACGGACAACGAAAGGCGCAGCCCTGGGTGAATATGATGGCACAGCTCTTATGAGGATAATCGAGCAAAGACAAGGATTGGAAGCCGGCAATATTCATATTATGCGAGGACACATTCCAAAGGCGCACCCACAATCGGTTTGTTTGCGTCCGCGGCTCCGCAAGCGGCAATCGAATATTCCACGCGTTCCGCATATTCGCCTTTCTTCCCAGTATTCCACTGATCAACAGGTCGAAAGTACCCCACAATCCGCGACCAGACTTCACAGGTGGCTTGGCAGGTTGGACATTGCGCTATCTCGCCGCGCAAATATCCATGTGTCGGGCAAATGCTAAAGGTCGGAGTAATGGTAAAGTAGGGGAGATGATTTTTTTCGGCGACTCGTTTTACAAAATCACGACAGGTCTTCCAATCTTGCACTCGTTCACCAAGAAATAAGTGCAGCACCGTCCCGCCCGTATATTTTGTTTGCAGTCCATCCTGATGACCCAGAGCAAACAGTGGATCGTCGGTATAGCCGACTGGCAAGTGGGTTGAGTTGGTATAGTATGGTTTGTCCGCGGTGCCAGCTTGGAGTATGCCA
>JAYVTL010000006.1:0-3143 GCA_043788845.1 Candidatus Uhrbacteria bacterium | reverse complement strand
CAGATACGACCGCTGCAGGTTTTGCCGGTATAGCCAAAGGGATAATATTTTTTTCCGCATTCAGTTTTGTCGAGATCGAGATCGAATTTGGCATCATTGAACTTAATCGAAGTGGCGGGTTCACCGCTAAAGGCATAGCCTTTGGCGTCGGCTGGGGGTTTGGGTTGAAAATCAGAACACCAATTGGCACGCGTGAAGAGCAAACGATTCACTAGATAGATGACGGGCTTGGTATATGAAGTGGTCGCGGGATTTATGGCATTCAAAATGGTGACGGCACCAACGGCGAGGAAAAATCCGACGAGAGCATTGACCATGGTTTCTTTCGCTGACTTGATGGGGATGCCCGAGGCAGCCACGATATACATGAAACCACCATAGACAAACATGATGACGGCAGCTAGCAAGGCGGCGTTCAGCGAAAAACGCAGGGCGAGCTCGATATAGCCACGGATGCCCGTAACGGTTACTTGATTTAAGATGGGTGAAGATAAACGAATGACGGGTTCTGGCGCAATACATTTCCCACTCCCGAGTTGGCATTCTTTGGTAGTGCCGGCAAAGGTGCCACCGAGTTTGGCGCATTCATTTGGTGTAAAACATAAGGCATTTACAAATTGCTCTTGCTCTTTGCCAAGTTTTTCTGCCGCAGCGGCAATGGGCGAATCTGGACCGAGCAAGCCGACACCTTGGGACTTATCCATGGTGCCGCCTTGGCCTTTGCAGGTGTCCTGGCATTGGGAAAATTCTAAGGTTTTTTGTTGAAATTGAGTTTGGCCTTCTTTGGTACAGTAACAATCGGCATAGGTGTATTCGCCGATGGCACATTTTTCTTTGACAATGCCCCCCTTGCCTTCGGGGTTTGGTTCTTTGACCGTGGACAGGCAGCAATCATGTGGTCCTTTGTCAGCGAGGGCGCATGACACGGCTTCTTGAGCGACACCGGCGGCAGCTTTGGTTGTCTTGTACAGCTCAACTGCTTTTTTTAGAGCTTCGGCACCGCAATAGAGCGCGGTCACGCCTTGGGTTTTTAATTTTAACTTGGTGAGTTCAACATTGGTGGTCGGAATGGTTGCGGCTAAACCCTGACAGGTCAGACAGAGGGATGGGTTTTGACCAACTTTTGATTCGGTTAAGTCGCCACAGTCTTGTAACTGTTGTTTGAGGTCATCAATAAAATCTGCTCGCGCTGGCCGCGCACCCAAACCAGTTGTCATGAAGCTGACCATGACGAGCAATGCTACGAGGACACGCTTCCACATATTATTTGGCGCGCTTCAAAGCTTCTTTGAAAGCTAGCTCGAGCGCTTCGTCGTCGATGGCGCCACCCATGCGAACGCCGTTAAAGAAGAAGGTTGGCGTGCCTTGAACATCGGCGGCTTGGCCGGCGGCTAATGATTTTTCGATGGCGACAGGGATGGCGGTGTCGGTGAGGCAGGCGTCGTAGCGAGCAATGTCGATATTTGCTTGTTGGGCATAGCGGCGCAGCTCGGCGTCGGTGTGTAAACCTTGGGTAGAGAAAAGTCGGTCGTGATATTTCCAAAAAGTGGCGTTTTTTTCTGCGGGCGTGGTGCCTGCATTGAGAAAGACGCAACGGGCGGCGATCGCTTCTCGAGACGCATCAGGGTGGATGTCGGTCAGGGGGTAATCGCGAAAGATGAAATAGATGTCGCTGGCGTGACGTTGCATGAAGGCTTTGATCACGGGCACTTCTTGATGACAAAAGGGGCAAGAAAAATCGACGAATTCTACCAAATGAACCTTGGCAGCTGGGTTGCCGAGGGTTGGTGTTGGCTGACTGGGAATTTCAACCACTTCGGGTTTCACGCGAGAAGCAGCACGATCGAAGAGCTTGGCGATTTCTTTTTGTTTTAATTCGGTGGCGAGCGGGTCGGTTTGGCCGGCTTTGAGGAGGCCTAGATAATGCCAGACTTGATACGCGAAGCTGCTCATACCAGCACCAAGCAGGATAAGCACAATGAGACCGACCAGACAGGCTGGTTTTTTATACCAAGAACGAGAGACGCCTTCCATGTGGCGCAGCATAGCATAAAAACAGGTGTAAGGCTTGACGCAAAGCGCATGCGCAGCTACGCTGTTTCCACATATGCGGAGCTTACTTTTGCCACTTATCCAGATCTTATTGGCCATTCTGTTGGTCATAACTATTCTCATGCAGCAGCGTGGGACCAGTTTGGGCGCGTCGTTTGGCGGAGGCAGCGACGTTTTTCGCACCAAGCGTGGGATTGAAAAGGGCTTGTTCTATGCCACCATTGGCATTTCGGTCCTGTTTTTTGTGACGGCCATCTTGAACGTGGCCTTGGCATAAACCTTATGAAACACCCGTCGCATATCGACCGCTTTCGAAGCTGGTTGCGACGGGTGTTTTTTTGGTTGCCGACCAAGGACCATGAGGAACAACTGCCAGACCATGGGCATGACCATGCCTTAGTGGCAGCCGTGGTCGCCACAGAAAGCACGCCGCGTTGGCGTCAGTTGCGATATGCCGTGCGCATCTTGTCGCAAGGTGAGCAGCGCGTCTTTTTTGTGGCATTGTTGATATTTGTTGCTTCAGTGTTGATTGCGGCTGGCACCTTGGTTCGCATGCGGACCTTGAGTGTGCCCGTGGTCGGCGGCACCTATACCGAAGCGCTGATTGGCCAACCACGCTATATCAACTCGATCGATTCGCTGGCGAATGATGTCGATCGTGATTTGTCGAGTTTGATTTACTCGGGTTTGTTTCGCCGTGATGGGTTGGAGGCCAAACCTGATCTCGCAGAAAATTATCGTTGGTCGGACGATCATTTGACCTTGACGGTGAAGTTGCGCGAGGACGCGCGTTTTCAAGATGGTGTGCCACTGACTAGTGAAGACGTGGTGTTTACTTTTGAATCCATTTTGGATCCTAATCGCAAGAGTCCACTCGCGGCGCTGTATCGTGGCGTTCATGTGGCGGCGTCGGATGCGATGAATGTGACGTTTCAATTGGATAAAACTGATGTCAATTTATTGGATAAACTAACGGTGGGGATTTTGCCGGCGCATGCGTGGCAAATGGTGAGCAGCAACAATGCGCGCTTGTCTGAACTCAATTTGAAACCGATTGGCTCGGGTCCATATCGAGTTAAATCTTTTTTGCG
>JAYVTL010000005.1:0-5412 GCA_043788845.1 Candidatus Uhrbacteria bacterium | reverse complement strand
GGACATGCTTGGCGCGACGACCGGTGGCCGTGCGGGTTTGGGCAGCTAAAGCGTATGGCATAGATATTCCGTTATGGCCGCTAGATTAAGCGATTCATGGCTTTATGTCAAGCAGCTGCCGGCACCAGGCCTTCGCATCCCCTTCTAATGACGCATGAATGGCTAAACACTCATCCGCCGACACCGGCCCAGCATCCTTAAATCGCAAAGCATCCTGAATCTCCAAATCCGTCACCACCCCCACGGAACTAAGTGCCCCCGGCGTCTCCAAGATCACTGCGAGAACCGCATGTCCGCACACCTTACAACTGCAATGAAACAAGCGAGTTGGCCCCTTTTCTCCCAACAAACGCACCTCCGCCGGCTGATATGCCTCATGGCACAACGGGCAATGCGCCAATAGCTTTTGTGGCTGTGGAGTTTCCATACCTCTTTAGAATATCGGAAAATACAAGAAGCGACAATATTGCGGTCATTCTCGCAAATTAACCCGCCCGCTTCCTCCCCTGGCTCGCCACCGACTCCGCCAACCCCACCGCCAGATACAGCACCACCAGCGACGAAGCCGCCGCCGATACAAATGGCAAAGGAATCCCGGTCACCGGCGAAATCCCCAAATTCATCCCCGCATTCACCGCTAAATGGAAAGCGATAAACGCCGCAATACAAATCAACAAAATCGAAGCAAACGGATCATCCGACTGCGACGACATCCGGATCAATCGATAAAACAACGTTCCAAACAACAACAAAATCACAGTAATCCCCACAAACCCCAACTCCTCCCCAATCACCGCAAACATAAAGTCCGACGTCGCCACCGGCAAAAATCGCAAACGCGCCTGCGACCCTTCCCCAATCCCCTTCCCAAAAATCCCACCCGACCCAATCGCAATCTGCGCCTGCGCCACATTATACGAAGCGCCATGCGGATCGGCCTTTGGATCAATAAATGATCGAATACGATCACGCTGATATGGCTTCAAACCAAAACTCCACAACAGGCTACTCGCGAGCAAAATCCCAACGATCAGCATCCACCACGCCTGTCGCGGCAAACCACAAAACACCACCGCCACCAACCACATCGCAACCAACACCATCCCCGACCCAAAATCCGGCTGCAGCAATACCGGCACCATATACATCAACAAAATCATGCCACTTCCAAAAAACGTCGTCCATGTTAATCGCTTATGCACATGCCGCGAAAGATACGCCGCCAAATACACGGCCATGGTCACCTTCGCGATCTCCACCGGCTGAAATGACAATGATCCCAATTGAAACCACCGCCCACCTCCATGCAACGACAACCCAAACAACAAAGACGCATACAACAATAACCCACCCGCCACATACAACGGCATGGCAAACGCCCGAATTTGCCGATAATCCACAAACGCCAACCCCACCACTATCGAAATCCCCAATACCCCCGCTAAGAACTGTTTCTTAAATTGAAATAACTCCGTCGCACCTCGCGACGCGCTAATCCCATAAATCGCCAGCAACCCAATCGCCGTCAGCGACACCGCCGCCAGCAATAATGTCCAATCAAATTGCGCCACCACTTCAGTCCAACGTTTCATCTCTCGAGCTTGCCACACCCGCAGCAAAAAAAACAATTTACTTAAAGTATTTCGTCGGCAAATACACCGCCTGATTCAAAATATTCACTTGCGGAATAATCTCGGTTTTACTGACGCCAGTCAAATTATCCGGCCAAATTAATTTAATATCGCGACTTTCTCCTGGCGAAAAATGATCCACTTTATACACCGACACCGCGCTGACCGATGATCCACGGTACAACCGCACCACCACATCCAAATTCCAATACCCATATGCACCATTGTTCACCAAGGTGAATGACGTTTGCCCAACCCGCTTTGCATCAAACACAATATCCGTATCATACGTAATATTTGTTGCCTGAACCTGCAACCGCGATTCAAAAAACTTTTTATAATCATCCCCAACCAAATTCGGATCTATCCGATGCCAACGGATATTATCCACCGCAAATGTCGCTGTGCGGCTTCCCTTTGCGCCTGGTTTAAACCCAAGTTCCGTAATCAGCTGTTTACCACTCGGCAATACATACCCAGTACGCAACGGCGTGTCTTCGCCCGACACATTGAAACGATAATTAAACTCCATCCACCATTGCGGATTTGGATTCGTCACCTCCACCATCATATCCAGCCGATTCGCCGTCGAATTAAACACCGATACTTCCGATGTATCCACATTCTGAGGTCGATCACTCTCCAATCCGGCTAACAGCTGCTGATTAATCGCAATCTGTCGCATGATCCGTGATTCTCGCGGAAAAGAAATAACATAGGCATCCACCATCCCCCACACCGCATATCCCCAAAAAATCACACACAGTGCAATCAAACTCCCATACCCCCAACGCCGTAGCATTAACCGATTCCGCACCCACCACGACGCAAACTGCAATTCATTGCGCGATAAACCGCCGACTTTATTTTCATTGTCTTGATGAAGTTCGGCCATACCAGACTAGTGTATCACAATGCGCTTGCCCATCGACTCGCTTCAGGCTACTATCTCGCCAACACATCTATGGCTGAACCAAAGAAGAAAGGCAGCTACGGCTCCGATCAAATTACCGTCCTCGAAGGACTCGAACCCGTACGCAAGCGTCCTGGCATGTATATCGGTTCCACTGGACCCGAAGGTTTGCATCACATGATTTGGGAAGTCGTCGACAACTCCTTCGACGAAGCCATGGCCGGGCATGCCAACGAAATCGACGTCATCTTAAATGGCGACGGCACGGTTTCGGTCCAAGACAATGGCCGCGGCATCCCAACCGACATGCACAAACAATACAAAGTCTCGGCCCTCGAACTTGTGTTGACCAAATTACATGCCGGTGGAAAATTTGGCGGTGAAGACAGTGGCTATAAAGTCTCTGGTGGTTTACACGGTGTCGGTGTCTCCGTCGTCAACGCCCTGTCCGATTGGCTCGAAGCCCGCGTCGAACGCGACGGCGAACTTTGGGTGCAAGAATTCAAACGCGGCATCCCCCAATTCAAAGCCAAACAAATCGGCAAAAGCAAAAAACACGGCACTCGCATCACCTTCACCCCCGATGCCAGCATTTTCACCACCGTCGAGTTTGATTTGAAATACATTCTCGATCACTTGCGCCAGCAATGTTATCTGACCAAGGGCATCAAGGTCACCATCACCGATGAACGTCGCCCAGGTCAACACGATGTCTACGGCTTCTACTTTGAGGGCGGTGTTGCTTCCTACGTGCGTTTCTTAAACCACAGCAAACAACCAAAACACGATTCCGTATTCTACGTGGTCAAACAAGTCGAAGACATCAATATCGAGCTCGGCGTGCAATACACCGATGACTATAAAGAAACGCTACTCGCCTTTGCCAACAACATCTACAACCCCGAAGGCGGCTCTCACGTCGTGGGTTTTCGTTCTGCTCTCACTCGCGTCTTAAACACCTACGCCCGCGCCAAAGGCTATCTCAAAGAAAAAGACGAAAACCTCACCGGTGAAGATGTGCGCGAAGGTCTGACCGCCGTCATCTCGATCAAGATTCCAGAACCACAATTCGAAGGCCAAACCAAGGCCAAACTCGGCAATCCCGAAGTCCGCGGCGCCGTCGAAACCGCGATGAACGACGCCTTCGCCACCTTTCTCGAAGAACATCCGCGCGATGCCGAAGGCATCATCGGCAAATGTGTCCTCGCCCAACGCGCTCGCGCCGCCGCTCGCGCCGCTCGCGACACCGTCTTACGCAAAGGCGCACTCGAAGGCCTGATGTTGCCAGGAAAACTTTCCGACTGTGCTTCTCGAGACGCGACCAAATCCGAACTCTACATCGTTGAGGGAGACTCTGCCGGCGGCTCCGCCAAACAAGGCCGCGATCGCGACTTCCAAGCCATTCTGCCGCTCAAAGGAAAAATCTTGAACGTCGAACGCGCGCGCCTCGACAAGATGCTCGCCAATAACGAAGTCAAAAACATCGTCATCGCCCTTGGTACCAATATCGGCGAGATGTTCGACATTTCCAAGTTGCGCTATCACCGCATCGTCATCATGACCGACGCCGACGTCGACGGTGCCCATATCCGCACTTTGATCTTGACCTTGTTCTATCGCTACTTTCCACAACTGCTCACCAATCGTCATATCTACATTGCCCAACCGCCACTCTTCCGTTTGGAAATGGGCAAAGAGCATCGCTATTGCTTCTCCGATGAAGAACGAAATACCAACCTCGAAGAATTGCTCAAACTAAAAGCCGAGCGTGCCAAAAATAAAAAAGGCAAAGGCAAAGACGCTGAAGCCGAGGCCGAAGATCTCGAAGCGCAAACCGACGCCGCCGTCGAAGCCGCGGAAGAAGCCGAAGGCGTCTCCAATATCGGTGGCATCCGCATCACGCGCTACAAAGGTCTGGGTGAAATGAATCCTGAACAGCTCTGGACCACCACCATGGACCCAGCCCATCGCGTCATGAAAGTCGTCACCATCGACGACGCCATCGCCGCCGACAATGTCTTCGACACCCTCATGGGCAGCGAAGTTGCGCCACGCAAAAAGTTTATCCAAACCCATGCGTCAAACGCAGAAGTGGACATCTAAAATCCCGACAAAAAAAACCGATCCAACTGGATCGGTTTTTTTGCACAACAAAAAACTCCCCAGATAGCACATCTAGGGAGTCAGCAGTGTTTTGGTGAAAAGCAGGTTTTGCACATGTCAGGAATTCAAGCTGACAGCTGGCAGCAAACTCAACTCGAATTGTTCGTAGGCACTCCCCAGCAAACGTTCGGCGCGATCGCGACCGCGCACCGCAATCTGCAGGGCCTCATTGGCTTCGGCCGCTTCGCTCAAGGCCGCATCGCGCCGCTTTTCGGCGCTGACGATCAGCTCACGACTGTTTTCGAAAACCTTCTCGAAGTCGCCACAGGCTTCACACACTTGCTCCCATTTCATCCCAATGAAAGCCGTGGCCTCCACTCGATGAATCGCGGCCAGGAACGGCGCCAACAAGCGTCGCGCCTTCACATCGAACAGGTGCATGATTTGAATCTTGTGATCAACGTTCTCGCTATACTTGCGCAGCGTCTCGAGCTCAACGTCGTGTTGACGTATTTGTTCTTGCCGCGCCAAGTTTTGCTCTTCGAGCGCTCGAAAGTACTCGTTCATGCTCAACTCGGCTTGGGCGTGCACATCACGTGCCTCCTTCAACTTGGCCTCGGCACGCGCCACTCGCGTCAGCTCTTCGACCAAGGCCACCAGCTGTTCTTGCTTCAAGCCTTCAGCCGTCAGCTTGCCCAGACCCAATACGGTGAGCCCCTGCTCAAACTGCGCCCAGCTCATCTCCAGCCGGTCGACCGCGTCCAG
>JAYVTL010000004.1:0-3383 GCA_043788845.1 Candidatus Uhrbacteria bacterium | reverse complement strand
GACCAACGCGCCTTCAGAGCCTCACAACGTTCGGGATAGAATTCTGAACGGAGGATACTCATCTTGTGCGTGTCGTAATATTCGCCGTTGCGGTAGATGTCTTGTCGGAGCGTGCCTTCGTGGACATATCCCGCCTTTAGATAGGCCTTGCCTGCATTTTCATTGGCCGATGTATATCCAAGATACACCTTGTTTAGGTTGAGCCTATCGAAGGCGTAGAAGGTCAGGAGTTCGGTGACTTCGGTACCGATCCCCTTTTTCCAAAAGCTTTTGTTTCCGATGAGCACGCGAAATTCTGCATGTCGCGCGGTCCGGTGCAGATTGTACAAGCCCGCAAAACCGACGGCTTCGGCTCGTCCTGCTGTCACCAAAAAAACAACATTATCTGGATGTTGAACTTGCGCGGTGAGCATGTGGCGGACCTGTTCGACGGTGGACGGTGTTTGGCCATAGAACATGTAACGCGTTACCTCGGGATCATTCATCCAGGCGGCGATTTTTACCGCGTCCTGGTCGAGGTCGATGGGCGTGAGTGCAACTTTGTTTCCTTGCAAAAAGGACATGTTTTAAACCTCCATCCCGAAACTAGCAGTTTCTTGGTTTTTTTTCAAGTCACAACCGGACCATGGCGCCATGCTTGGCGGCACTTTCCATCAGCGCATCAATCACTCGTAAGGCAGCTATCCCGTCTTCACCTGTACTCACGGGTTGGTCTTTGCCCTCAATGCAGTCGATGAGATGACCGACGGCGGGCTGCATAAAACTGCGGACATCGCCATGAATATCGGCATGAAGATCATCCACTTCATTGTGGCCGATGAAACCAGAACATGGCTTGAGCCCGGCGTCTTCAATACGAAAACCAAAATGCTTGAGCGAGACGCGACCTCGCTCGGCGTAAAAATCAAAATCAAAAATGCTGTAGGCATTCGAGTCAACGGTTTGAATGGCGGCGCTGGCACCAGACTCAAAGAATAACAGCCCATCGATATTCCAATCGCCGGGTAAGTCGGTGAAGGTTTCGGTCGCCATATTGCGCACGCCAATAACGCTCACGATTTCGCCCATAAAAAAACGCAACATATCAATCACATGGGTGCCGTTATTGTGGATGCCCCGTGTATAACTGGCGTGACCTTGCATGAGCTTGCCTTTGGCATCACAGCTTTGTTTCGCGGCACGAATCTGGGGGTCGAAACGACGCAGGTGATTGATCAGTAAAATGACGCCGCGTTCATGACAGCGCGTAACCATTCTTTGTGCATCTACGAGATTGCTGGCGATTGGCTTTTCACACAAAATAGCACGCACAGGATATGAGCTGACCAACTCAACTAACTCAGCGTGGGTCTGCGGCAAGGTGACGATTGAGACAAGATCGGGTGTTGTTTGCTCCATCATGGTTTTCACATCGGTAAAAAATGGAACGCCCGGAAAATCTTTGGCGAGTTTTTCTTGCTTTGAGGCATCAACATCTACTAATGCCACCAACTCGGTTTGCGCGTGTTGCGAAAAAATACTGGCATGTGCCCAAGGTTGAAGCTTGGCAGAATACCGTTCAACACCGGCGCCCATGCGCCCACATCCGATGACAGCTGCACGATAGGTTTGCATATTATGAGGTTGATGTTTTAGAATTTTTTTGCGCTTCGAGGGCCGCGTAGTAAGCCGCGTCACGAACATATTTTTCATTAATCTCGCTCAAAGCCGGTTCACGTGCGAGCAGCTGCAACACATCCTCGAAATAAAATATTTCTCCGCCTGGTGAGAGCCTGTTGAATATTTTGCTGACAAAATCCATGTCCTCGGGATAATCGACGGTCCAGCGCAATTGGGACATGTCTTGCGGCTGTGAGAGATTTTTTGTCGGGTAGAGTATTGGGTTGGTGCGGACATCATGCAATGCCCACTCACTCATAAAGGCGTCATGACGAGAGCGTTGCCATAGGCGCTCGAGCGCCGAGATCGTAATCAGATCAACGTCTAAACCATCTGGATAGGTTGGGGGCAGGACATTGGTGACATAGTCAAGCTGTGGGTCTTCGAGATGTGCTTGAACAATGGCGTCGACCTGCTTAGGATCAACCAGCGGGCAGTCCGCCGTAATACGAACCAAGGCGGTTGCGCCAAACGTTTTTGCTGTTTGGTACATCCGATCTACCAGATCATTTTCGCTCCCGGCATAACATGGGATGTGTTTTTCTTCGGCCATGTTCACAATCACCCGATTGGCTGGGGTGTCGGCTGTTGCAATGACGACCTGGTCGAGCAGGGTGCAAAAAGATAATCGATGTGCAATTTGCTCGATGACCGTCTTGCCGTTTATGTCCATCATGACTTTTTGTGGAAGCCGGGTCGAGCCCATCCGACATTGGATGAAGGCGACGACATTTTTGGGAGTTTTCGCCATATTAAAAGTGCGACAATTTTTGATGCACGTGGGCATTAATGGTTTGGAGGGTGTGGTCTTGTTCCATCAGGCGCAAGATATCGCTCAAGCGAAACTTAGGATTGGTAGGATACAAGCGCTGATAGATGAGCGTCATCAGACGATAGTCGTCTGGTTCATCCACGGTCCAACGATGCTCTGAATAATCTATCGGGCTTTGCAACGCGAATGTCTTAAAGCCTTCGGGATGTTTGCGCAGATAGATCGTTACATGCTCACGATCTTCGGGTTCAGTGGCAATCTGCCAAATTTTTTCGAGCGTTGAAAAACGGATCACCTGCGCATCAAGTCCACGCGGAAATGTCAGCTTGCCAAGCACGTTGGAGGCGTATTCAAGGGTCGTATCATCCAATACTTTTTGTACCAGGAGATCAATAATCTGTGGATCGATTACCGGACAATCAGACGTCACGCGAATGACGATATCAGCCTGCAGCTCTTTGGCAGCTTGGTAATACCGATCAAGCACGTCTTCTTCGGAGCCACGATAGGTGGTCACTTGAGCCGAGCCATAGTCCAACACCGCAGCCGCGATGACTTCATCGCGCGGTTGAACCGTGGTAGCAACAACAACATGATCAATGGTCTTGGCGTCGAGTACCCGATCCAGCAATTGGAAAAGCATCGGTCTGCCTTCAAGTGGAAGCAGAACCTTCCCGGGGAGACGTGTTGAACCCATGCGAGCCTGGATAATGCAAACAACTTTTTGCGTTTTCATACGAGCATTTTCTCGATGAGGTGTATCACGTTTTGCGTGGCGTGCAAAGGTGAGCAGCGTTGCCGGTCTTTTGCATTGAGACGCTTGCCCGTTATCAAAGAAGCTCGATGCAATGCGGCCGCCAGGTCTTTTTTTGCCGTGACTGCCACCGAGAGACCCCAGCGATTACTGACGAGTGGGTCGGCTTTTTTTAGATTGGGCTGATAACTCACTACC
>JAYVTL010000003.1:0-3946 GCA_043788845.1 Candidatus Uhrbacteria bacterium | reverse complement strand
GATGAAAGGTGAACTGGCGATGGGAAGTAAAGGTGAAGAGTGCGATGATGAAGGCATTGCCCACGATGACGAGCAAATCGAAAATATGGAGGACGTCGTGACCAAGCCAAAACAAGACGGCATTGAGACCGGTCGCTACCACGGCCACACCAGCGAAGCGACCGATGGCACCAGGGTGATGCTGGGCGGCGGCAAAGGTAACGCGGCGATTGAGTAGGTAGTTAACGTAGGTGACGATGACGGAACAAGCGACGTATAAGGCTGTTTTATTGGTCGTAGGAAATAGCACACGTGTGCTCAAACTGTATAAAATCATCATCAAACTAAGTGAAAGCACGCCGATCAAGCCAAAGATAAGTACCCGTCGCAGCTCGCGCCGCATTTTCTCGAGAAGAGAGGTGGGATTATCTTGGCCAGGAGTCATACATGAGCCAACCACGATTGAGAGGAATCCCGGATGAGGCTTGGGTCCAGTTGGTGATATCGGTGACCTCGCGCGGGGATAAGCCCGAACCATCATTGACGAGCATAACATCACCGGTGGTGGCGCCCAGCACATAGGCCGATCCCCCGCCTTGGCGGGCGGCGCGTTTGAGATTCCAGCCAAGTGCTTTTTTATTGGGTTTGCTGGCCGGGCCACGGGCCAAGGCTAAACCGCCGCGACCCACGATGGCCACTTGCTGATCGCTCGAACGCGACGCGACCAAGAAACCGGCGGCAGGTCGCGAGATTGAAACGGCGGATAAACCTTTGGCGGGTTTTGAGAAGGGCGCTACTGGCAACGGCGATGAATGAATAACTGAAATCATCCAGGCACGCGAGCCGCCAGTTTCGTAGAGTAGAACATCGTCATAGCCACTGGCATTTAAATCTTGGGTGGCGAGGCCCAGGCCGCCGGCAACTTTGCCGACTTCACCGGCGGCGAGGAGTACGCCGTCATCACGGTAGACGCGCCAGGCACCCTTGGTATCACCATTGGTGGTGACCATGATGTCGGGGTGGCGGCGATCACTCCAGCGCACGTAAGCTGCACGGACACCGCGACGATCCGTGGTATTGCCGACGGGGAATGATTTTAATGCTTGGCCTTGAGCACCCAATATACGCACCCGAGGTGCTTGGCCCGGTGTAGAAACTTCGAGGGTGAATGGACCGAGGGCGGCTGCGGCGGCGTCCTTGGCCAAAGCACGTGCGACATTGATGCGACCGTGACCAATTTTGCCGGCGTAGAAAGTGCCGGTCGAGTTGACGGGGTCGCTGGTGTCGATAATGCGTCGAGCGAGTTCAAATGACGTCCACGATGGGTGTTCGCTTTTCAATAAAGCCGCCAGACCGGTGGCGAGTGGCGCGGCCACCGAGGTGCCACTCAAATGATCGGCGAAGGCGGCGACGAAGGCGCCGGGTTCATTAGCTTCGTGTTGTGGGCGGGCAGCAAAGATATCATCGCCAGGTGCGCTGACGTCCACACAGTCACCGTAATTGGCATACTCGGCTTTGAGATTGGCACGGTCGACCGAAGTGACGGTCAGCGTACCGCCACCGCCAGCGCCGCGATCGCAGGCCGGGTAGCCTGGTGTGAGATCCATGTTCTCGCCTTTGACGTCTTCGCTATTACCCGCTGCGCTGACAACTAAAACGCCCTGCGACGAGGCTTCGCGGATGGCTAAAGCTAAGGCGTCGTCAAAGTCATAGCCGACTAAGGAGAGATTAATGATGTCGGCGCCATGGGCAACGGCGTAATGGATGGAACGGATGATGAGATCATCGCGACCAAAGCCATTGGAGGCGAGAGCCACGATGGGCATGATGCGCACCTTCCAGGCGACGCCCGTCATCCCTTGATCATTATTGCCGACGGCACCGATGAGTGAAGCAACGGCCGTGCCATGCAACCAGGATTCAGGATCGGTGTCGGCATCGGCGACGGGGCCGACGTCGTTGGAATTGCTGACGAAATTCCAGCCGTTGATGTCGTCAATATAACCATCGCCATCATCATCTTTGCCATTGGCGGCGACTTCATTTGGGTTTTTCCAAATATTGGCTTTGAGGTCGGGATGGGTGATGTCGACGCCCGTGTCGATGACAGCCACGACCACGTCGCGGGTGCCGGTGGTCATATTCCAGCCTTCTCGCGCGTGAATGGCGTCGAGATACCATTGGGTATTGGCAAAGGTGTCATTGACCGCGACCGGGGACGCCAAGACCGCGGTCGGGAGCTGGGCTCCAGCCAAGGACAGGACACTTAAGAAAAGCCCGAGGCGGTTTCGCATGGCAAGATTATGCCCTGCTTCACCTTTTCCGTAAAATCTGACAAGCTGCTGCTATATGATGCATCTTGGCCTCCGCTTTAAACGCCTGCTGTTAGTGCTGGGCGATTATGCGATTTTCCACCTTAGCTTATTGCTGACTCTGGTGGTGCGTTATGGTGGGCTGACCGAGCATGATTGGAAGTCCCATGCCTTGCCATTTGCCTTGCTGGGAGGGTTGTGGGTGCTGTCTTTTTATGTGAATGGTCTGTACGACTTGGTGCTGACGCGCGATCAGTTGCGATTTTTTCGAGCGTATCTGGAGGGCATGTTGGTGAACTTGCTGGTGGGGTTGGCTTTTTTCTATACGATCCCGTTTGGGATTGCGCCGCGCACGAATTTGTTTTTGCATTTTGCGTTTGCGCTCTTATTGGGCTATGCCTGGCGCATGGCGTATAACCGTTTGATCGCGCCGCGCTTATTTCGCAATCGTGTGTTATTCGTTGGACGGAGCGATGATGCGCATCGTTTGCACAGCCTGCTCAAAAGTAGCGCACAGGGGTTTGAACTGGTCGCCGTGACCCAGACGGCACCGGGGACGCGGATTGATGATGGCAATGTGACCTGGTATGCGGATCTCAAAAATATCGCGGCTGTTCTCGAGCAAAAACAGATTCAGACCATAGTGCTGGGACATCGACCCGAGGAAGTACCGGGGTTGCAGGAGGCGTTGTATCAGACATTATTTACGACGGTGGCCTTGATTGATCGCGCGCGCTTAGAAGAAATGGTAACGGGTCGCGTGCCGCTTGAGCATGTCTCGCAAACCTGGTTTCTCGAAAATTTGCGCGAGAGTGATAAGACTTGGCATGAAAGCGTGAAGCGTGTGACCGATGTGGTATTGGCGATTCCCTTTGGCTTGGTATTTTGTGTGATGTATCCGCTCGTGGCGCTAGGTATTAAAGCGACGTCGTCAGGGCCGGTATTGTATTCGCAAACGCGCACGGGGAAATATGGAAAACAATTTACCATCTGGAAGTTGCGAACCATGCGTGCCGATGCCGAGCAAGCGGGCAAACCGCAATTTGCACAAAAAGCCGATCCTAGAATTACCAAGATCGGTGGGTTTTTGCGCGCGACGCGGATTGATGAGTTGCCGCAGATCTGGAATGTGTTGCGTGGCGATATGAGCTTGATTGGTCCGCGGCCGGAGCGTCCAGAATTTGTGGAAGAGCTCACACGACAAATGCCGTACTATGCGTTGCGTCACTTAACGCGCCCGGGATTAACGGGTTGGGCGCAAGTGCGTTTTCCTTATGCGGGAACGTTTGAAGATAATTTGAAAAAACTGCAATACGATTTGTATTATATTCGCCACCGATCGGTATTGCTTGATTTGGCGATTTTGCTGAAGACGATTGGGATTGTGGTGCGGCGGCAGGGGACGTAAGTCGAGAGTTACTCGTTTGGTTCAATCCCCCACTCGTTCAAAAGGTCACGAAGGCCTTGGTCAAATTCGATGGTTGGTTCCCAGTCGAGTAATTCTTTAGTGCGAGAAATATCGGCCATGGTGTCGCGGGCTTCGCCTTGGCGGGCGGGCATTGGCTGCGTATCGCCACCAAAAACGCGCGCGATTTTGTTAACGCTGTGGCGTGATCCGGCACCAACATTGACGACTTCACCGTGGCCAACTTTTG
>JAYVTL010000002.1:0-1928 GCA_043788845.1 Candidatus Uhrbacteria bacterium | reverse complement strand
TGTTTGGGTTATTGGCTGGATATAAGGGGCCGATTGTTTTGTTGGTGGTGCAGACGGTGGCTGGCGGGTTGTTGAATTTGGTGATCCCGCGGTTGATTGCGCAGGGGATTGATGCCTTTACCCAAGGTCAGTTGGTGGTGTCGAGTTTAGTGGTGGAATTTTTGTTGGTGGCGGGTGGGATTTTTATCTTCACCTATTTGCAGAGTATTGTTCAGACATATGCTGCTGAACAGGTGGCGCGAGATTTGCGGACGCAATTAGCGGCGAAGATTTCGCAGCAAGAATATGCGGCGATTCAACTCGCAACTCCGGCGAAGTTGCTTACCAACCTGACATCGGATATTGATGCAATTAAGGTGTTTGTGGCGCAAGCGATTGCATCGTTGATTTCATCGGTGGTGTTGATTGTGGGGGCGAGCGTGTTGTTGTTGCTGGTCAATTGGAAATTGGCCTTGGCGGTGCTGGCGGTGGTGCCGATTATTGGAGTGACGTTTTTTGTGGTGTTTGGAAAAGTGCGCGTGTTGTTTAAGCAAGCGCAGGAAGCGATTGATTGGTTGAACAAGGTGATTAATGAAAGTATTTTAGGGGCGGCGTTGATCCGTTTGCTCAATTCGCAAGAAGTTGAACGCAAAAAATTTGTGGCAGCGAATACGGCTTCGAAGGCGATTGGGTTTAAGATTTTGGGTTTGTTTGCGAGTTTGATCCCGGTGATTACTTTTTCGACAAATTGTGCGACCTTGATCATTTTGACTTTGGGTGGCCATTTTGTGATGACGGGAGGAATGACGTTTGGGCAATTTACGGAGTTCAATAATTATTTGGCGATTTTGATTTTTCCGATTTTGGTGATTGGGTTTACGAGTACCTTGATCGCGCAGGCGTCGGCGTCGTATGGGCGTATTTCTGAAATGTTGACGGCGAAGGACAAGCGTTCAACGAGCGATGAAGTGGCGCCGGTGGGCGGGGAAATTTCTTTGAAGGCGGTGAGTGTGCAATATGGTGAGAAAATGGCAGTGAAGGAGGTGTCGTTTACAGCTAAAACAGGAACGAAGACGGCGATTATTGGACCGACAGCGGCGGGGAAAACGCAATTGCTGTATGCCCTGACCGGGTTGATTGTGCCGCAACAGGGGACGGTGGAATATGGGGGGAAAAATATCTTGACGTATGATGCGGTGAGTTTGCACCAGCAGATTGGGTTTGTGTTTCAGGACAGCATTATTTTTAATTTAAGTGTGCGAGAAAATATTGCGTTTAGCACGACGGTGACCGATGCGGACTTGCAATTAGCGATTGAGACGGCGGAGTTGCAAGATTTTATTGCGACCTTGCCGCAGGGGTTGGATACGGTGGTGTCAGAACGGGGGACGAGTTTGTCGGGTGGGCAGAAGCAGCGGATTATGTTGGCACGCGCGTTGGCTTTGCAACCGAGTGTGTTATTGCTGGATGATTTTACCGCGCGGGTTGATGCTCGTACCGAGAAAAAGATTTTGGAGAATGTGCAGCAGAATTATCCAAAGATGACGGTGATTAGCGTGACGCAGAAAATTGTGAGTGTGGAGGCTTATGACCAAATTATCTTGTTGATGGAAGGTGAGCTGCTTGCCAAGGGCACGCATGCCGAGTTGATGGCGAGTTCGCCAGAATATGTGCAGATTTATAATTCACAGCGCAGCACAGAAATATATGAATTACACGCTGAATAAACCAATGGGGGTGCAGCAGGCATCGGGTTCGACGTGGGCGACGGTGAGACGGCTGCTGCCAATCCTGAAAGGAGAAGAGCGAAACTTAGCGAAAGCGAGTTTGGCGATTTTTGTGACGACGGTGTCGGCGCTGATCATCCCAGTGATGGTGAGTCGGACGATTGATACGTATATTGTGGCCAAGGATTTCTATGGCGTGCTGGTGAATGCTGGTTTGCTGTT
>JAYVTL010000001.1:0-13050 GCA_043788845.1 Candidatus Uhrbacteria bacterium | reverse complement strand
ATAACGTTTAGTTGGTAGTTAATTTAAGAAACACTCTATTAAGCATAAATAGAGTGTTTTTTGTTATTTTGTACATCGACACTTGACAAGATTATTTGTTTATGGTAGAAACTCAAATGTTCGATGACAACAGAAGAAAAACGCGGCGTCTCACCCTGGTATTTCTTGAAACACTTCGAGAAATTGCAGGGTGCAGATACCGCGTCGGTATCTATCGGCAGTGTTCAGCGAGCGGGGGTGTGAACTGCCTGCTCGTGCGTGCGACTCCCACACGCGGACTAGTCTTGAACACAGACGATGGGCCGATGTCTTGCAAGGATGTCAGTCTGTCTCTTGGAGATGAGGGGCTCGGGCACTTGCAATGTCCCTGACCTTTCACTCCTCGAAAGACGAGCAATGTGAAGACGGAGGCCTCGCAGCCCGTCGACGCAAAAGCGTGTTGCATGGGGAGACGTCCAGTGCACATGTTGTGGGGGCTGCGGATGCAGTGCCCTACAGGCGGCCGATGTTCATTTCATCGGGCCCCAGGCTTGACTTCTCACGATTGAGAAGTGTGGCTACTGCGGCTGATCTTATTTCCGAGGTTGATGCGATACTCGCGTCTTCCTCGGAGCTCTACACGCGTAGCGAAATGACGAGTGATGCGTACACTTGTCGAAGCTTCGATTCGCATGTGGAGAAGGAGGAATTAAAAAATCCCGATTACGATCGGGATTTTTTGATTGGGTGAATGGTTTTTATGCAGCTTCACGTTTGGCAAAAGGGAGATAGCGAGTCAGAAAAGCGTTGAAAGCTTCAGTGAGATTTTTATCGCTGAAGTTTTTGGCTTCATTACGATCGAATTCAAAGATGGGCATTTCCATTAACATGACGGTACCGGTTTTTTGATTTACCTCGATGGCGTCCTGGATGTCGGCGTTTGATTTTTGTTCCTTGGGTTGTGCTTTGATGAGTTCTTTGAGAGCGTTTGCCATGTCGTTGGCAAGAGCATCACCATTAAAAAATTGATTGTAGCCGGCTTGTACATGTTCCTCATCGATGAGATCTTCGACGATGCTTTTGAATTTGTTTTTAAGCACATCAAAAGATGAGGCTTCTTCAATGGTACTTTTTCCGGTGTAATTCACTAGAAGTGCATCAAAGTCGTCCTTTGACCAGGTTGTATAGTGTAGTTTTTTGATTTCGCCGATGGACATACCGGAGTTCGACTCCTGTTCTAAATCATTTGCTGCCAGGGCTTGGAAATCCTCAAGCATGTTACTGACGCCGAGCTGATTTTGATATAAATCGTTTACTCGTTTGATGGTTTTGAGGAAGTTGGGAGGTCGGTTTTGAGCAAGTTCTGTAAAGTCGACGTTTTTAATGATTTCCCAATCTTTGGGCAATACTATAGGTTCGGCGAAGTCAGGAAATGACTCTGGGGCTTCGGCTTTAATGGCGGTTTCGAGTGCTTCTTCTGCTTTGGTGAGTTCGGCGAGGATGCGGGAGCGTTCTTGTTCTAATTTGGCGACATGGGCGCGGAGCTCGGCGATGGTTTTGGGGGCGGCTTCGGCATGTGGTTTGGTTGAGGACAATTCCTCGGTTTTGCCGAATGGATTGTATGGTTGTTTTTCCATATGTTTGAGTGATTGCGAACATGATATCATAGTATTTGACTATGTTCTCTTCTTCCAAAATTGTTTCGATTGTCGCGCGCGAGATTTTAGATTCGCGCGGAAATCCTACGGTGGCGTGCCGGGTGACATTGTCTTCGGGGGCTACGGCGGAGGCCAAGGTGCCATCGGGTGCGTCGACGGGGTCGCATGAGGCTTTGGAATTGCGTGATGGAGGAAAACGCTATAATGGTAAAGGCGTGCTCAAAGCGGTGGACAATGTGAATAAGAAAATTGCGCCGGTCTTGAAGGGGATTGATGCAACGCGGCAACAAGATGTGGATCAGGTGATGATTGAATTGGATGGCACGCATAATAAAGCGAAATTGGGGGCGAATGCGATTTTGTCGGTGTCACTTGCGTGTGCGGAGGCTTTGGCAAAACATCGGAAGATGCCGTTGTGGAAATCTTTGCGCAAAACGTTCACTTTTGAAAAACATCCAAGTTTACCGGTGCCGATGATGAATGTGTTGAATGGAGGTGCGCATGCGGATTGGTCTTTGGATGTGCAAGAGTGCATGTTATTGCCACGACAAAAAACATTTTCTGAGAGATTGCGCGCGGGTGCTGAAACCTTTCATGTTCTCGCAAAGATGTTGAAGGAGAAGGGATTTCAGACCACGGTTGGAGATGAAGGTGGATTTGCGCCAAAGTTGCAGAATGTGGAACAAGCTTTTGAATTATTGGTGACGGCGATCAAGAAAGCGGGATATACGCCGGGCAAAGATATTGCGCTGGCAACGGATGTGGCTTCGAGCGAATTTTATGATGCGAAGAAAAAAGCGTATGTGTTTCGCGCAGAAGGACGGACAATGAAGGCGGATGCATTGCTGGCGCGTTATGCGGAATGGCAAAAGAAATATCCATTGATGTCTATTGAAGATCCGTTTGCAGAAGATGATTGGGCGGCGTGGAAAGCTAGTGTGCCGATGTTGAAAAAGAAATCTTTGATTGTGGGTGATGATTTTTTTGTGACCAATGTGGAACGATTGAAAAAGGGGATTGAGGAAAAAGCGGCGACGGCAATTCTTATCAAATTGAATCAAATTGGAACGGTGTCAGAAACAGTGGAAGCGATTTGTATGGCGCAGGCGGCGAAGTTTGCGGTGATTATTTCGCATCGATCCGGGGAAACGGACGATACCTTTATTGCGGATTTGGCCGTGGCATGTGGCGCTGAGCATATTAAAACTGGATCGCTGTCGCGATCGGAGCGGGTGGAGAAATATAATCGATTGTTGGCGATTGAGAGGGAGATGTAATAGTCAGCAAGGGTTTTGACAAGGCTGGCAGCCGATCAGAATACACCGTAGGGGCAATTCATGAATTGCCCCTACGGTGTATGTGGGTTGTTTTTCGTCATGACGGACTTTCCTCTTTGCGAAAGAGGGAAGAGGGAGGTCTACGACTGCTTAATCTGTTGGTCAATTTTTTCAACCTTTCGTTTGTCGGCGGCTTCGAGAGCTTGGATGACCTTGGTGCGATGTTCAGAGACGACGCTGTGGACATCGGTGACGTATTTGTTGAGGATGGTTTTGACGGCGGTTTTTTGTTCGGAGGTGAGGGCCATATTGAGGGGATTATAGCATGGGCGAGGGTTGATGGGTTTGGTCGAATGTGATAGGTTGCTGCCATGTCAGAGGTGTTAAAAATACCCAAATTCTACTTGGTGACCTATGGGTGCCAGATGAATAAAAACGATTCTGAACGGATCGCCGGATTATTGTCCGGACTTGGATTTGCGGAGACTGAATCTGAAGAAGATGCGGATGTCATTTTGTTTAATACGTGTTCAGTGCGGCAAACGGCGGAAGATCGGGTGTTTGGAAAAATGCGGGATATGAAACGGTTGAAGGAACGTCGGCCAGAGGTGATTGTGGCGGTGACGGGCTGTATGGCGGGGCGTGATAAAAAAGGAGCATTTCGTGAGAAGATGGAAGCGGTGGATTTGTATTTTCCAACTCCACAGATGGTGCATTTGCCGCGCTGGATTGCGGAGTTGCGTCCCGAATTGGTGAACTCGGATGATCTTGCGAGTGACTATTTGAAATTAAAACCTTTACGTGTGCCTTCGGCGCAAGCTTTTGTGACGATACAAACGGGGTGCAATAAATTTTGCACGTATTGCGTGGTGCCCTATGCGCGTGGGATGGAAGTGAATCGGTCGGTGGCGGATATCATGCAGGAGATTCGTGAACTGGCGGCGCATGGCGTGATTGAAGTGACCTTGCTTGGACAAACGGTGAATTCGTTCAAGGCGAAAGATCCGGAATCTTTTTCGAAAGAAAATCCGTATACCGATCATTATGCCGCACTGTTGTGGGAAGTGAATCAGGTGTCGGGGATTGAGCGACTTCATTGGACGGCGCCGCATCCTAACTCGATGACGGATGAAGTGATTGATGCGCTGACTTTGCCAAAGCAAGTAAATTATTTGCATTTGCCGGTACAGGCGGGGAACAATGAAGTATTGTTTCGTATGAATCGTAAGTATACGCAGGAAAAATTTTTGGAGGTGATAGCGAAAGTAAAAATAAAATGTCCAGAGATGGCGATCGGTACGGATATCATCGTTGGTTTTCCTGGAGAGACGGCGGAACAATTTGAAGAGACTGTGGCCTTGTATCGTGCGGTTGATTTTGATATTTCGTATACGGCACAATACAGCCCACGCTCTGGCACACTCGGTGTGAAGTTATATGCTGATGACGTTTCTCGTGAAGAAAAACGTCGACGGTGGGATGTGCTGCAGGGTTTGATGGAAGAAACGGCGAAGCGTAAGAACCAAACATATGTAGGCAAGACGGTTTTGGTCTTGGTGGAGCGGATTGAGAATGGGTTGGCAGCGGGGAATTCTCGTGAGATGAAGTTGGTGCGCTTTGCGGCAAGCGATACGGATTTGATTGGGAAGATTGTGCCGGTGATGGTCGAATCGGCCTTGGAGTGGCAATTAAATGGGAAAATGGTACAGTAATCCCCAAGAGGGAGCTTATGCGCGTGCCAAAAATTATCTGTTTGGTCGGACCGACGGCGTCTGGGAAGACGGCGCTGGGTATCGCGCTCGCTAAACGATTCTCGGGTGAGATCGTCAATGCGGATTCTCGCCAAGTGTATAAAGGGTTCGAGATTGGAACGGGGATGCCAGCCGGAAAACGCGGGACCATCGACGGTCACCGCGCTTTTGTATCTGAGGGTGTACCTCATTATTTGATGGATTATTTGGAACCGATGGAAATTTCTTCAGTGACAGAGTGGCGAGAAAAAGCCTTGGTGGCGATTAAAGGCATTGAAAAACGCAAGCATGTGCCGATGGTGGTGGGTGGGACCGGGTTGTATTTGCAAAGCTTGGTAGATAATTATTCTTTTCCACAAGTTGCTCCCAACCCGACCATGCGGGCTGCACTCGAGACGAAGAGTTTGCCCGAGCTGGTGTCTATTTTGTTGAAGATTGATCCGGCGGCGGAGCAAGCGGTCGATTTGAAAAATCAACGGCGGGTGATTCGAGCATTGGAAGTAGCGACGTTTACTGGCAAACCTTTCTCTGAACAAAAGACCAAGGGGAAACCGTTGGTGGAGGCATTGCAGATTGGGGTACTCCGTTCGCGTGAAGAATTGATTGAACGGATTGATGCGGCGGTGGATGAGATGATCGCGCGGGGGTGGGTGGTGGAGATTAAGCGGGCGATAGATAGTGGGATTCGTGAAGATGCGCCGGCGATGACGTCGATCGGGTATCGTGAATTGTTGAGCTATATTCATGGTGATGAAGAGCTCGAGGTTGCGGTGAAGAAAACAAAACAGGCGGTGCATCGATATGCGAAGCGGCAGGTGACGTGGTTTAAACGAGATACAAGAATTCATTGGGTGAAGAATGAGCAAGAGGCAGTGGAGTTGGTGGAAAAATTTTTGGAATAAATTGCGTGTTTAGAAAATAAAAACGCCTCGTGAGGACGAGGCGTTTTAGGTGTCACTCGGCCGCGGTTGGCTGAATGAGGATATCGGTGTCGGGCCAGGAGCGGCCGCGCGAGTGCCAATAGGCCCTGAGCTGGTCATCGAGGAGAAGATTGAACTCTTCGATGATTTTAGCGAGCTCGGCATCGCGCGTGAGGTTGTGCACGGTGAAGACATAGGCATGTGCCCAGGTTTCTGCGCCGTGCTTGGTGGTGGTGAGACGAAACGAGAGCTCGCGGAAGAGCGGTTCATGCCGCCCTAGCAGGAGTAGGATGAGATCTGCCTCCCAGGTTTTTGCGACCTTGGTCGCGATGGTGAGCATGACGGAATGTGTATCCCGTCGCTTGAAATGAACGCAATATGCCTCCATGTTCCACCCCCGTGGTGAGAAGTTGGCCTAAGAGATTGGTACACCCCGCTGAAGAGGTCGTCAATATAGGCCTATAAAAAAACCGGGGTTAGACCCCGATTTCTTTTTTGACCAGTTCTTCGGTGACGGCTGGGTTGGCTTTGCCGTCGGTGGCTTTCATGACGGCGCCGACGAACCATTTGAGGATACCGAGTTTGCCGGCTTTGACTTGGGCGACTTGTTCGGGTGAATTTTTGACGATGCCGCGGACGACGTCTTCGAGGACGGCTAGGTCCATGTTTTGGCCGAGGTCGTGTTTTTCGAGCAGATGACTTGGGTCGTCACCGGTTTCAAGCATGTAGACTAAGAGTTTTTGTGCGTTGGAGCTATTGACTTCGCCTTTGTCGATTAAGGTTAATAATTCTGCAAAGTCTTCGGCAGAAATTTTGACGTCTTTGAGGGTGAGGCTACGTTCAGCCATCAGACCGGCGAGTTTTGAGGTGAGCCAGCCGCCGGCGAGTTTTGCTAATTCTTTTTTGCGAGCCGCGAGTAAGTCACTGCCAGAAATTTTTTCGTCGTCACTTGATTCGAGCCAGCCGCCGAGTTCGCCCATGACATGTTCGGCGTATTCGGCCCAGCCTTCATTGGCGACGAGATAGGCGGCGTCGGTTAAAGAGAAACCCCATTCGTCGATGAGGCGAGCGCGGGCGGCTTGGGGGAGTTCGGGCATATGATGTTTGAGTGATTCTCGAATTGAAATTAAATCTTGAGGAGGGAGATCGGGTTCAGGGAAGTAGCGATAATCAGCATTGGTTTCTTTGACGCGTTGCTCAAACGTTTCACTGCGGTTTTCATCCCAACCGCGAGTGGCGCCTTGGGGGACGAGTCCGCCATCGTACATTTTTTGTTGGCGACCGATTTCGTAGGTGATGGCTTTTTCGATGGCGCGAAAAGAATTTAAATTTTTGATTTCAATTTTTGGATTGAAACCAAGCTTGGTGGGTAGATTATTGTCGTCAACTTCTAGTAAAGAAATGTTGGCATCGCAACGCATTTGGCCTTTTTCCATGTCGGCATCGGAGGCACCGAGGGCGCGCAGAATGGCACGTAATTCTTGCACATAGAGTTTTGCTTGTTGTGGTGAACGGATGTCTGGTTCAGATACGATCTCGAGCAAGGGCGTACCGGCGCGATTGTAGTCAACATAGGTGGCGTGGGCATCGGCGCCATCGCCGGCGAGGTGATGGTTTTTGGCGGCGTCTTCTTCTAAATGTGCGCGGGTGACGCCAATTTCAATACCGTCGATCATGAGTTTTCCATGTTCCGCAATCGGTAAATGATATTGTGAGACCTGATAGCCTTTAGGGAGATCGGGATAGAAATAATTTTTGCGATCAAAGACCGAGATATCTGGGATGGTGCAGCCTAAAGCTAAACCGACCTTGGCACCGAGTTCGATGGCATGGGCGTTTAAGGCGGGGAGGGCGCCAGGCTGGCCGGTGCAAACGGGGCAAATGGCGGTATTGGGTGCAGCAGAATCGTCGACATTGGCGCAAGCGCAAAACATCTTCGAAGCGGTCTTTAGCTGGGCGTGGACTTCGAGCCCGATAATAGGAATCATGCGCATAGGTCAGGCCTAGCTTAGGGGGTTATCGCGAATCCTTCAAGCTGCGATAGAGTTTGACGTGGAAGCCGACGGTGAGTGGCAGAAAGGCGGCGCTGACGACACCTTGGAGCAAGGATAAAATGCCTTGGATGAGTGGATCGGTGCTGCCATGGGTCATGGCCGGCCAAAATTTGGCTGGACCGGCGATAAGACTGATGATGACAACCAAAGCCAGGGAGATTATTTGGGTGAGGGCGGTGAAGGTTAGGTTGCCGGCGAAATAGCGCCAAGCGGTGGCCCACCAACGGCCTTTGACGAGTTCATGTGAGGCTGAAAGGGCTTTGAGGCCGTGACGATTTTCCTCGACCAAAAAGAATGGTGCATAGGCAAGACTCACCACCAAGAATAGGCCGGGGAGAATCAAGAGGAAAAAGCCGCCGATGAAAATAATGACTTGTAGAATGACCAACCAGATGATGGGGAAAAATAATGACCAGGCATGACGAGTTAACAGGTGCTCTTCATTGTCTTTTATTTTTTCGCCAGCTTCGAGTTTGAGTATGGTTTGGGTTAGACGAATGGAAGTCCACACATACAGCACGAACACCAGCAGACCAAGCGGCCACAAGATGAGGCCGAGAGTTGGCATGGTTTTTTGGGCGACTGAAATGCCAAATTGGATTAGCGCGCCATAGAGAAACCACATGGAGACCTTGGAGCTTTGATCCCAGGTTTTGATAAAAAGTTTCCATGAGTCGGTGATGAGCAGTAGTGCGCCTGGCAGTGGTTTGGACATAGATGAAGAGAGGATAGCAAAAAACCTCGTCGGCGGCCACGTTTGATGGTGGCGTCCGACGAGGTTTGGTTAGATGATGTGATCAAGAACTTGACGCATGGCGGCGGCGACGTCTTCGCGAGCTGCGCCGCCGTTGATGATGTGGAGTTGCAAACCACGTTCGGTCAGGGGACCGATGACCTTGGTCGAGGTGTAACGACCAGCGAGAGCCGTTTGGAAACCGGCATCATCGAAAATGTCATTGTCTTGTTTGTCGGTGCGTCCAGCGAGGCGTTGTTGGGCGATGGCTGGGTCGATGTCGACGAAGACAAAGGCTTGTGGGCAATGTTCGAGGGCCGTTTGATTGCCGGGCAAGGCTAGGATTTCGGTTTCGGTTAGCGGTTGCGCATCTCGCTTGCGTTGGCTTTGCAGGGGTTGATAGGCCAAGGAGGAGATGAGTCCACGATCTTGGATAATCCAGCGTTGGCCGGTTTTCGCCAGAAAAGGGATGAGGAGTTGGCGATAGAGGGCGTCGCGGTCGAGAGCGAAGGCGGCAGCCGTTTCACGTGAGGAATAGCTGCTGCCGGCCTGGATAACGATGTCGCGAATAGCACGGCCGATACCGACGTGGGTTGGCTCGGCGGTGAAGAGGACGCAAGTATCGCTTGGAATTTCTGCGAGCTGTGGTAGGCGTCCGTGTTGTTTGCTCCAACTTGTAACGTCGAAGACGGCGAGCTGACGGGCTTCGAACCAGGCCAGCGCGGCCGTTTGCAGGGTTGATTTGCCAGCGCCGTCGATGCCGTCGATGACAATGAAATGTTTATCGCTCATAACGGATGAAGTCATAGCCGTCATGGGTTTCATGTTGGGTTTCTTTCCAAGTTGTGGTGTCGAAGGCTGGAAAGAAGGCGTCGCCGTCAATGACTTGGTGCACCGTGGTGAGCTCAAGACGCTGCGCCAGTGGCAGGGCCGAGGCATAGACTTCGGCGCCACCGATGACGAAGATGCTCTCGTTTGTATGAGTGGCCAGAGCCGCAGCGAGCGAACTGAACTGTTCGACGCCGTCGGGGAGGACGAGGTCGGGGTTGCGTGTCAGCACGATATTGCGACGGTTGGGTAGGGGGCGAAATTTTGTTGGGATTGAGTCCCAGGTTTTTCGACCCATGATGACGGTGTGGCCAGTGGTCAATTCACGAAACCGCTTGAGGTCGGCGGGGATATGCCATGGCAATTTTCCGTCTTTGCCAATACAGCCGTTTTGCGCCACGGCAGCGATGAGGGTGATCATGACTAGATGGCGATTGGGAAAGCGATCTTGGGATGGCTGTCATAGCCAACGAGGGTTGTTTGGTCGGCTTGCCAGTCGAAGATCGAGGTGAAGGGGTCGGTCACGATGCGGGCCAGCGGATAGGTGCTGGTGTCGCGCGCGAGTTGTTCCTTGGCACCTTCGAGGTGATTGACGTAGATGTGGACATCACCCAAAAAGCCGATGAGTTTACCTTCTTGCAAGCCACTTTCTTTGGCGAGCAGGTGCAAGAGCAAGCCATAGCTCGCAATATTGAAGGGCAAACCTAGCATGGTGTCGACCGAGCGTTGATTCCAGAGCAAATTGAGCCTGCCTTTGACCACCGTGACTTGAAAGCCATAGTGGCAGGGTGGCAGAGCTTGCAGGGGCAAAGCTTCGGGATTCCAGGCCATGACGATCATGCGACGGTCGCCGGGGTTTTGTTTGAGCTTGTCGACCACGTTCTTGAGCTGGTCGATGCCTTGGCCGGTATAGTCGGTGTCCCAGTTTTCATAGGGCGCATTCCAATGCCGCCACTGGAAACCGTAGATCGGGCCCAGATCGCGTTCTTCGCGCATGCGCTGTTGTGACTCGGCGTCGTGGCCGTAGGGAGCCTTTTTGGGATTGGCCCATTCGTCCCAGATGGTGCAGGCGCGGTCTTTGAGCCACTGTTTGTCGGTGATGCCTTTGATGAAGCATTCGAGTTCGGTTTTGACGACTTTGAAGGGCACCTTCTTGGTGGTCAGCAGGGGAAAACCCAATGACATGTCATGTTCGAACATGGCGCCGGCAATGGTGATGGCATCGACGCCGGTGCGGTTTTCCTTTTGTTCACCCTGGTCCAAAATGCGTTGTACGATATCGAGATAGGCTTTCATAGGCGTTCTCCTGGTAAAAAGAGCTGCGTTTTAGATTACGCAGCTGATGGCTTTGCGTCAATTCCAAGTTCTTGCATGGCGGCGGCAATTTTTTTTGTGAGTTCTTGCGCGGTGTCATCATTGTTGATGGCTTTCCAGGCACGAGCTGCGACGACGGGGATGGTAATTTCAGTCGAGGCTTGTTCTTGTTCAGCGAAATTTTCCCAGCTCATGTCAGACTCGCCGGTTTTTTCGCCGCGACCTTTCATGCGTTCGTAGCGGACTTTGGCGGGGGCAGAAATTTCGATGAGTTTAAATTGCGGCAGCGGTTCGAGCGCCACGATGTCTTCGATGCGACGAATGCCGTCGACGACCACGATGTCGGCTTGGGATGAGGTGGCATCGGCTTCGATGGCATAGGCAAGAATATCTTCGCCAAAATTTTTGCGCAGCGATTCTGACATTTTGATTAAATTGTCGCGGCTGTTTTCGAGCGAAAGACGGGTGAGGACATCAGACAAGATGGAGCTGAAGCGAAAGAGCTCGGCGCCGAAGTGTTCATGCAAAATTTTGGCGGCGGTACCTTTGCCAGAGCCTTGGCGACCAACGAGACCGATGATGAAGCGGGGCATAGGAGATGATAATAGCGCACCGTCAATCAAGCTTAAACCATTTGGCAAGCCTAGGGCCGTGTTGGTTGGAGTAGTTGGATTGGATTTCGGTACCGTAGAGGACGTCGGGGCGTTCGGTGAGATTTTCGTAGACCATGAGGCAAATGGGTTGGCCATCACGCAACATCAAGTCATGGCCAAGGGTGCAGATCTCGAGCACGGCTTGGCGGCCTTGGTCTTGGTCGGTGTTGTCTTTCCAGCCAAAGCCAGGGTCGAAGAAGCCGGCATAGTGGGAGCGAAATTCGCCTTTGGTGGGATCGTAGGCGGCCATTTCGGCGGCGTAGTTGGGTGGGACGAGGATGCGTTCTTTGGTGACGAGAATGTAAAAAGAACCGTCTTGCAAGATGAGTTCGCCGCGTTTTGGTTTGATGACGGGTTCAAAAAAATCGTGCGGATCGTGATCGAAGTTGGCGGTGTCGAGTACGTTGAAAGAAGTAGGATGGGCGCGCCAGCCGACGATGTCGGTTGATAATTCGACAGTCATGGTAATGCCGCCCGCGCTGTCATCGGCGGCGGCGATGGGGTGGCCATTGGCTTCACGCAAGATGTGGAATTTGTCGGAAAGGAGGCGGTGTTCGAGGCTAGAGAGGTGGGCGTCGCCACTAAAAAAACGCATTTGATTTAAACGGTCGCCGGGATGGACGAGAATGGGAAAGGACTTGGGGGCGACTTCAACCCAAAGCGTGCCTTGAAAACCGGCAGGCACGGAGTCGAAACGTTGGACGCCATCTGCTAGCAAGCGGGTGCGTAGATTGATGCGACCCGAAGATGATTTGTTGCTGGCGGTGGCGTGGATGCCGGGCGGCAGAGCTAAACTTTCTTGCAAACGAATGAGATAGGTAGCGTTTTTTTCGAGAGGTTGGCTGAGTGGGTGACGGAAGAGCGAACCATGTTCAACGAGTTGGCGAATGCTTTCGCCTTTGCGTGGGAGATATGAGGCGGGGATGCGGTAGCATTCGTCGGAGAGGCGCAAGTCGATGGAGGAGGGTTGTAGGCACACAGGGTCGATGTTTTTGATATAGCCCGCGTTTGCCATGTCGGCAATGAATTGGCGGGGAATCGCGCCCTGGCGTTCTTGCATATGACAGAACCTTAACGGCCGCGCTTGGTGTCGGCAAGCGCAGGATGTGTATAAACAAAAACCCTCTGGCGAAGACCGGAGGGTTTTTGTGGTTTACAACGATGAGGTATCAATTTTGACGGCTGGACCCATGCTCGAGGTGAGCACGGCGTTTTTGATGAAGGAGCCTTTGGCGCTGGCAGGTTTGGCTTTTTTGAGAGCGTTCATCAGGACTTCGAGGTTTTCCATCATGGCTTTGGGTTCCATGGAAGCCTTGCCGATGCTTTGGTGGATATTGCCCGTCGAGTCATTTTTGACCGTGACCTTACCCTTCTTCAATTCTTCAATCATCTTTTTGACGTTGGGGCCGACGGTTTCGGTTTTTGGGTTGGGCATGATGCCTTTTGGACCGAGGACTTTGGCGACCTTGGCCAATTTTGGCATCATGTCGGGGGTGGCAACGGCGACGTCGAAGTCGACTTTGCCGGTCTTGGCGATTTCTTCGATCAGTTCTTCGGCACCGACGATGTCGGCACCGGCTTCGCGGGCGTCTTTTTCTTTGTCAGCTGGGACGAAGGCGGCGATACGCTTGGATTTGCCGATCGAGTGTGGCATGACGAGGGTCGCGCGCACGAGCTGGTCGGACTTGGAGACATCGATGCCCAAGTTGAGGTGGAGTTCGATGCTGGAGTCAAATTTGGTGGTAGCGGTCTTCTTGGCGAGCTCAATGGCTTCGACTGGAGAATAGGCTTTCTTTTGATCAACGAGCTTTAACAGCTCTTTATAACGCTTGGAATGCGCCATAGTGGTTCGGTCGCCCCAGGTTATTGAGGCTCCCACGTTA